>NZ_JBALMR010000103.1:26604-26958 GCF_036963165.1 Bacillus sp. JJ675
GGCATGCATTCCGGCCCCCTTACCAAATGATGGCTGAGCGCGCCGCTGCTGATGAAGACGGTTTTTTTCCCGCTTTCCTTCAACACTTTGCCGGCAAGCTGCCCCCAACGATACGTTTCATCAAGGTTTGCTGCAAGCGTTACCGATAAATCAATGACCGGAATATCCCCTTTCGGAATGAGATAGCGGAGGGGGACGACCGTTCCGTAATCCCAGCAATAGGCGGGATCATTGACGGGAATGACGGGAAGCCCGCCTTTGACGCCGGCTTCTGCAAGTTCTCCCGCAAGCCCGGGATCTCCCGGATAATCGTAAGGCACATCGGAAATTAAATTCGGACATTCGAGCGCAGTC
>NZ_JBALMR010000104.1:0-19664 GCF_036963165.1 Bacillus sp. JJ675
CTTTTCGGTAAGCAGGCGGACCAGGCGGTTCGCGCGGGCGTTGAGCTCCCGGTACGTCCAGCGGCGGCCGTTGAATACCGCAGCCCCGTGATCAGGCGTGCGGCTGACCTGTGCTTCGAACAGCTCGTGGATCGTTTTGTCTGACGGAACGTCAAGCGCCGTGTCGTTCCACGCTTCGACGATCCGGCGCTTTTCCGTTTCATCGATCAGGGAGAGTTCTGAAAGGCGGATATTCGGATTGTCAGCAACCGCTTCGAGCAGATTGAGCCAGTACTTACTCCAGCGACTGATCGTTTCATCTTTAAAAAGAGCTGTATTATACTCCATTTCAAACCGGACAATATCGTCTTCTTCAGCTGCGGCCAGCGTCAGATCAAACTTGGCCGTTTTGTGTTCAAACTCGTATGGACGAAGGGTGACGCCTTCCATTGACAATGCCCGCAAATCGGCATTTTGCATCGAGAATACGGCATCGAACAGTGGATTTCGGCTCATATCGCGCCGGACTTCCAATTTTTCAACCAGTTCTTCAAACGGATAATCCTGATGCTCATAGGCACCAAGCGAAGTTTCCTTGACTTCCTTTAAAAACGCGGCAAACGTTTTTTCTCCTTGCGGATGCGTCCTCATCGCAAGCGTATTGACAAACATCCCGATGATCTTGTCCAGATCACCGTGCGATCTTCCCGCTGCCGGAGAACCGACCACAATGTCTTTCTGTCCGCTGAGCTTCGACAAAAACGCGCTGTAGGAAGCGAGAAGAACCATATACAGAGTCGTTCCCGTTTCTTGAGCAAGCTTTCTCAAAGCCCGGACAAGCTTCTGATTGATCGTAAAGGCGATGCGGTCGCCTTCAAACGTTTGAACGGACGGACGCGGATAATCTGTCGGCAGCGCGAGAACCGGCAGTTCGCCGCCAAGCTCTCTCAGCCAATATTCTTCAAGCTTTTTGTCGCGTCCGGTCTGCAAAAATGCCCGCTGCCAAACGGTGTAATCCTTATACTGAATGCGAAGCGGTTCAAGCGTTTCCCCGGCATAGAGCCTTGTCAGTTCATCGATCAGCACGCTGACGGACGCGCCGTCTGAAATGATGTGGTGCATATCGACAAACAAAAGGTGTTTCTCTTCTGCAAGGCGGATGAGATTCATCCTGAACAGCGGCGCTTCGGCCAAATCAAACGGCCTGATGAATTCCTTGATCAGCTTTTCGGCTTCACGCTCCTCAGCGTTGATTACGTTAACCGTAAAGCCGGTATCCTTCCGTATCCGCTGTACAGGCTCTCCATCCTCGATGTGAAACGATGTTCTGAACGCTTCATGGCGCATGACGAGCATTCGTGCTGCCTCTTCCAGCCGTTTCAGATCAAGCTTTCCTTCAAGCCGAAGAACGGATGGCATGTTATAGCTTTTCTCGGCGCCCTCAAGCTGCTGAAGGACATAGATCCGTTTTTGAGCCGATGATACCGGATAAGCCTCCTGTTCTTTAGCGGGTTCAATACGGACGGAAGTGGTTTTCCCCGCCTGTTCCGCGGTTTTCGCCAGGCTTTCAACCGTCGGCGACTGGAACAGATCTTTCAGCCGCAGTTCGACATTCATCTCCTGCTGAATGCGGGCGATGAGAGCCATCCCGAGCAAGGAATGGCCGCCGAGTTCAAAGAAATTGTCGTGCACGCCGACTTTCGGAACGTTGAGCACCTCTTGCCAAAGCCCGGCAAGCTGCGCTTCTGCGCGATTTCTCGGCGCTGTATATTCCGTTTGCGCAATTTGCGCTGCATCAGGTTCAGGCAACGCCCTTCTGTCGACTTTTCCGTTGCCTGTCAGCGGAAGCTCCTCCAATTGCATAAACACCGACGGAATCATATAGCCCGGCAGACCAACGGCTGCGTGCTGGCGAAGCTCGCGGTTTGACAGCTCCCGGTCGGCAACGATATACGCGCAGATCATTTTGTCTCCCGCTGCCCCATTGACCGCCAAAACGGCGGCTTCCTGAATCGCATCATGCGACAGCAGATGATGCTCGATTTCGCCGAGCTCGATTCTCTGACCGCGGATTTTGACCTGATGGTCGATCCGGCCGATAAATTCGATGCTTCCGTCGGACAGCCATCTCGCCAGATCGCCTGTGCGATATATCTTTTGGCCCTTTTTAAACGGATGCGGAACGAATTTTTCCGCCGTCAGATCCGGCCGGTTAAAATAACCGCGGACAAGTCCGTCCCCTCCGACGCACAGTTCTCCGGCAACGCCTCTCGGCTGTATGTTTCCGAACGGGTCAAGAATCAAAACCTCCGTATTGCTGACAGGCTTTCCGATCGGAACGGTCTGCGCATTTTCAGGCACATCATTGACCGGATGATAAGTCGTGAAGACGGTGCTCTCAGACGGCCCGTACATATGAAGGAGCTTTCCTTTTCCGGCCGCCTTAAGCGCCCTTTTGACATGGTCGACCGACGCCCGTTCGCCGCCGAACAGCACCCTGCGCAGGTTCTTCATACAGCCGGGGCGCAAATCTGTCAGGAGATTGAACAAAGCGGTCGTAATCATTAAAACGGTGACGTTTTCTTTTTCGATTGCACCGGCGAGCCGCTCCATGTCAAGGATCGTCTCCTTGGAAACGATGACAAGCTTGGCGCCGTTTAAAAGCGACCCGAAGACATCAAACATAAAGGCATCAAACACATAATTTGAAATGGACAGTACGATATCGGTACCCATGATCTCCATATAGTTCGTATTTTTCACCGTACGCAAAATGTTCCGGTGGGTGACCATGTTTCCTTTCGGCATTCCCGTTGTGCCTGATGTGTACGTCAAGTTCGCCAGCGCTTCAGGAGAAACCGGTACGTTCAGGTTGCGCGCGTCTCCCCGGTAAAGATGTTCATCATCAAGGATGATGGTCCCGCCCGTAAATTCCGCTGCCTCGGCCAGCGGCTTCAGCGCCTTTTGCGTTAAAAGAACAGAGGCTCCGCTGTCATGGAAAAAGTGTTTGATCCGCTGCTCCGGATGATCCGGATCAATCGGAACATAAGCAGCTCCGGCTTTTAGCACCGCAAGAATGCCGACGACCATTTCGGCCGATCTGGCGGTAAGAACAGCGGCTGTCGTACCATTTTCCACCCCGTTGTCCCGCAGATGTCTTGCCAGTTGATTCGCTCTCTCGTTAAGCTCTCCATAAGTGAAGACAGTACCTTCAAATTGCAGCGCCGGACGGTCTTCCGCTTTTTCCGCCTGTTCTTCAAACTGTTGAATGATCGTTTTCTCTCTCGGATAATCGCTTGCGCCCGGATTGAATTCGACGAGCTGCCGATTCGTTTCTTCCTCTGTCAATAAGCCGTACTCCCCTATCTTCCGGGACGGGTCGGCCGTAATTTCCCGAAGCAGATGGAGATAGTGTTTCAGCATCCGTTCAGCCGTTCCTTTTCTAAACAGCTTTGTACTGTAATCCAAATCGATGACGATTCCTTCCCGCTCTTCTTTCGCCTGGAGCGTCAGATCAAATTTTGCGATCTTGACATTCGTCTCATGGATTGACAGACGCAAGTCGCCGATCAGCGGAATGTCATCCATTGCATTCTGCAAAATAAACATCGTGTCAAAGATCGGATGGCGGCTTAAATCGCGCGGGACATTCAGCTTTTCGGCAAGCCATTCAAACGGATAGTCCTGGTGTTCAAAGGCATCAAGCACCGTTTGACGCACATCGTCAAGCAATTCGGTAAACGTGTGCTGCCGGTCTACTTTCGAACGGATCGCCAGCGTATTGACAAACATTCCGACGATGCCTTCGAGGTCAGAGTGTCTGCGGCCCGCTGTCGGCGTCCCGACGATTACATCATCCTGTCCGGTGTATTTGGCAAGCAGTGCATTGTAAGCGGCAAGCATGACCATATACAATGTCGCACCGTTTTTCTCGGCCAGTCCGTTCAATTTATCCTTCACCGCTTTCGGCAGTACGGCTGACACCCTGTCTCCTTCAAAGCTTTGGACGGCCGGTCTCGGCTCATCCGTCAAAAGCTGCAATACAGGGAGTTCGCCGGAAAAGACGTTTTTCCAGTACTCCTCTTCCTTTTGAAAGCCGCCTTCCGCCTCATCCCTTTGCCAAGAAGCATAATCTTTATAATGGAGGCGCACATCCGGCAGCTGTTCGCCGTTATAGAACTTGGCAAGGTCATGCAGAATGATCGAGATGGACACACCGTCTGAAATCAGGTGATGCATATCAAACAAAAGCATGTGTCTTGTATCTTCAATACGGACGAGCCCGACTCTCATCAAAGGCGCTTTCTCAAGATCAAAGCGGCGGACGAATGATGTCAGCATCCGTTCTTCATCCATGCTTCCGCCCTCGATCATCTCAAGTTTGAACCGGACCTGTTGATGAATTTTCTGCCTCGGCTCCCCATTGACCGATAGAAATGAAGTGCGAAGCGCCTCATGCCTGTCGACAAGCTTTTGAAACGCTTCTTCAAGACGATGGAGGTCAAGCGTTCCTTCAAGCATGGCAGCGGCCGGCATATTGTAGCCGATTCCGGCATCCTCCAGCTCGCTCACGATATAGATCCGCTGCTGGGCCAATGACAAAGGATAATGTTCGCTTTCAGCCGCAGGCTTAATTTCGGCAAACCCTTTCCGCTCAGCTTCAGCAATATACTCACTAAGACCGGCTACAGTCGGTTTTGCAAACAGGACGTTGAGCGGAACTTCGACGCTGAACGCTTTATGGATTTTTGCCAGCATCGTCATCGCTTTCAGCGAATGTCCTCCCAATTCAAAAAACTGGTCATGAATACCGACTTGTCCAACGCCGAGCACATCCCGCCAAATATCAGCGATTTTTTGTTCGCGGTCGTTTCTCGGCGCGGTATATTCGGTTACGCCTGATACCGTCACTTCGTGGCGGAGCAGCGCTTTCCGGTCCACTTTGCCGCTTGGCGTCAGCGGCATGTCATGAAGCTCGACAAAATAAGAAGGCAGCATATAATCAGGCAGATGTTTGGACAAGTGCTCCCTTAATGCCGGCGCTGAAACCGCACCGCCTTTTTTCGGAACGACATATCCGCAAAGCTCATCACCGCCTGCGCTCGGGCGGGCGAGCACAACCGCTTGTTCGATATGTTCCATCCCTTGCAGAACCGACTCGATTTCCCCAAGCTCAATCCGGTATCCGCGAATTTTCACCTGATCATCTTTCCGACCGACAAATTCTACCGTGCCGTCGGGAAGCCATTTCACCGCATCGCCCGTTCGATACATGATGCCTCCCGGAACAAACGGATCAGCCGAAAATCTTTCCGCGGTCAGCTCCGGAAGTTTCAAATATCCGCGGCCGGCTCCGGCGCCTGCTATGTACAATTCGCCTTCGGCACCATCCGGCAAAAGCGCCCCGTTTTCATCCAAAATGTAAAAGCGGTTGTTGCCGATCGGCTTGCCAATTGGGACATAGGCGGTGTTATAACGGACGTGTCCGTCATTTGGAATCGTAAACGCCGAAGCATCGACACACGTTTCCGTCGGTCCGTAGACATTCGTGATGAGCGGCCTTGATTCGGCCGTTTTCGAAAACAATTGAAGCAGCTTATCGACCGTGCTCCACGACAGCGCTTCTCCGCCTGTGAGGATATGTTTCAGCTTGATTCCATGCAGATCATCCGCCGCAAGCAAAAGCTGCAAATGAGACGGTGTACAGTCTGTAATATCAATGTGATGGCGGCGGTAATAAGCGGCCAACGCGCGGCCGTCGGAAACGGTCTTTTTCGGAACGATGTACAATGACTTACCCAGTATAAGGGACGAGAAAATCTGCTGAACCGAAGCATCGAAATGGAACGGAGCCAAAAGCGCCATCTTCAAGTCATCCTCCTTCAACGTATCGACTGCCTGCTGAAGCCCCCTGACAAGGTGGTGAACCTGCCTGTGCTCAATCATGACCCCTTTCGGGCGGCCGGTTGTACCGGACGTATAAATGATGTATGCGAGATGCTCCGCCCCTGCCGAAGAAGGCAGATTCCCGGCCTCTTCCGTTTCGGCGACCGCTTCGGCAAACAGCAGCGTTTCAGCTGTCTCAGCGTGAAATTCGCCGTCGGTAATGACCACCTTGGCATTTGAATCCTTGAGCATAAAATGAATTCTTTCTTCCGGAAAACCGGGATCGATCGGCACATAAGCGCCCCCTGCTTTGAGGATGCCCAAAATGGCTGTCAGCGTCTGTTCAGACCGCTCCATCAACACGGCGGCCGGCGTATCCGGACCGATTCCCCTTTTGCGAAGCGCCTTTGCCAAGCGGTTTGCCTGCTCGTTTAACTCCCGGTATGAGAGGTGTCTCCCTTCATAGAACACCGCTGTTTTATCGGGAATCTCGGCCGCTTTTTGTTCAAACAAACCGTGCAGCGTCATCTCTTTTTCGTTTTTCAAAAGAGAAGCGGATGACCGCTGCAGAAGCATTTCTTTTTCTTCATTCGAAACCACGGCAAGGTCGTTGATTCGTTTATGCGGCGAAGTCAAAGCATCCTCCAATAACGTCATGAGCCGCTCGTACAAAGCGGACATTTCACGGCTGCTGAACAATTCGCTTCTGTAGTCAAAGTCGATCGCAAGCGTTCCCGTATCCCATCTTTCTTTCACATGAATGGAAATATCATTCATTTCGCTTCCGCTGAAAATCGGCTCGGTCAAAAACGAAACCGTTTCTTTTTGCTGCCATTGCATGACCTGATACTCAAGCGATACGGCGAACAGCCTGTTGATATTCGGCTCTCTTTCCCGCAGATCATTGATCAGCAGATTGTACGGATATTTTTGATGCCTGATGACTTTGAGCTGTTCTTTCATCCTTTCCTGCACAAATGCAGTAAAGTCCTGGTGCGCATCAATGTGCGCTTTCATCGGAATTGTCGAAACGAACATCCCAAGCATCCGCTTTTCTTTTGCATTTGTCCGGTTTCCCATAAAGGTGCCGAGCACAATATCGTTTTGGCCGGTTACCCTGTGCATATAAATGTGTAAGATTGACAGGAACAAGGAGAGTACGCTTATGTTGTTTTCTTTACAATACGTTTGAATTTTTTTATGCAGGGAAGGAGAAATCTCTTTCGAAAGTCGAACCGCCTCAAGACGGATTTGGTAAGAATCGCTTTGCTTCAGAGATACGGGTTCAGGAATCGATTCATATTGAGCGTTCCAATACGCCCTATCTTTTTCGAACCGTTTGGACCGTTCATATTCTAGTTCACTCTGAATGTGCTCCGTAAATGATGCCTGAACGGCTTCGAAGTCTTGTTCCCCTTTCTCCAGTTTCAAGTAGATGTCTGTGATGCGGTTTCCCAGGAGCGTCATAGAAATGCCGTCTGCAACGGCGTGATGAACTTTTGTAAAAAACCAGCTTTCTTCCGGACTGATGCGGACGACGGCAAACGTAAACAACCGGCTTTCATACAGCGGTATAGGCCGCTGCGCTTCAGCTTGTCCCCATCTCAAAACCTCGTCCACACCGCCGTATTCTTCAGCATCAATGTATTCGATATCAAAAGGTTCATATTCGGCTATATACTGCTTCGGTTCGCCTCCTTCAGCCAGCTTCAGCCTGAAGCGCATCGTTTCATTCGTGCGGACGAATTGCCGGATGGCTTCGGTCAATAAGCCTGGATCTATTCCCGATTCCGATTTCAGCTTTCCAAAGCCGCTTAAATTCGACACGCTTGTACCGGGATAAAACGTCTCTGTATACCAAATTCGTTTTTGAGCATGTGTCAGCGGGTAATACACCGTGTTGTCCATTTCTTATGTTCCTCCTTCATGCGTTTTATGTATCACGGCTTAATGGCACCGCAACCCACATTGCGGTGTGCCGGTGAGTGAAAAAAGCTTCCACAGATTCGCCATATCCATTAAAATGTTATATTTCCAATAAAATGAAATAGTCCCCCGAATAAAAAACGGGTGGACTCCCTGTTTATTCGGCAACCTGTCAACCGTAGCGCCGTCCGCGCCTTAGGCCATGGCTTTGCGTCCCTGCGTTTCCGCAGGTTTGCCTTTATCTGTTTTTACTGAAATAAATTCATTTTCTGCTCACAGTTCACTTTAAATGAAAATATTGTTTTTTTCACCGAAAAATAGGTGAAAAGATTCATGCGCGATACCGAAAACTAGGCGGATGGATTGATGCGCGATTCCGAAATTTCAAAAAAATAATGCGGTAAAACGAAAAAATATCGCTTAAAACCGCAATTTTCAATCAGGAAGTAAAGAGTTTATGAACATTCGATAGGTATTATGATGGTAATATATTTTAGGAAAATCTTATCTTAAAAAATCATTAAGCCGGATTACACTGCGTTTTAATGAACTTTACAAATTTACCGAAAATAAAATGATATTGATATATTTTTTCTGTCTGTCGTTTTTTTGAAGATAGACCGCAAAAACCGGTGCAAGCCTTGTGCTGATTCTCCGACAAGCAATCAGCCTTTTTCATTGCGGCATAAAAAGACCGGCCCGGCTCAGGGGCGCAGGGCTCAACATTTGAACCAGGGCGGCCGGGGTCTTTTGAACAGGTACTGCGGCTGTCCCTTTGTCACCGGGCACATGCCATTCTCTTCGAAACGCCTGTATCGCAGCGATGTTGTCCCGCTTGGCGGCTTCATTCTTTTTGACGCAAAAAAAAGCAAGCAGGCGGAAAAAACCTGCTTGCCATAAGAGCGGCAGTGCGCAACTTACATCGTCTTTGACAGCCCGATCGTCCGCTCGATGATGATGAGCGCGATCACAGAGACCGCAATGAAGATGACGGAAATCGCATTGACGCTCGGATCAAATGTCTGTTCAATATAGCTGAACGTCCTGACCGGAACGGATGTGACTGCCGGAGAAGAGACGAACAGACTGATAGAAATCTCTCCAAACGACGTCACGGCGGAAAATACGGCGCCTGCTACCATTCCCGGTTTGATCAGGGGCAGAGTCACCCTAAAAAAGGTTTGAACAGGACCTGCTCCGAGGTTCATTGACGCAAGCTCAAGCTTCGGATCTAAATTCGATACGCTGACGCCGACCGTCCGTACGACGTACGGGAGACTGATCAGCATATGCCCGATCACCAGCCCCGTCATGGTTCCGTTTATCCCCATCATCGTAAATAAATAAAGAAGAGCCACTCCCAGCACGATTTGGGGAATCATCAGCGGTGAGAGTATAAAAGATTGAATGGCGTTTTTCCCCGGAAACCGCAGCCTTGCCAAAGCATAGGATGCAGCGGTTCCAACGATGACCGTCATCGGCGTCACAATCACGAGCAAAATCCCGCTGACCCAAAGCGATTCCATCCATTCCGGACTGCTGAAAATCCCTTCAAACCAACGAAGCGAAAAATCCGTCGGCGGGAACGTCGGATACTCTGACGGACTGAATGCCGACAGAACAATCACGCATACAGGCAGCGTCAAAAAAAGATAAACGACAAGGCCGGCTGTCCACACGCATATATCAATCCACTTTCCTGAAGACTTGCGGCGGAATCTTTGACTAGCCATTCATTCTCGCCTCCCAGCGCTTGAGAATCATTCCGAGAAGGCCGACGATCAAACATACAGCGGCCAATAAAGTAAAGGACATGGCAGCAGCAAGCGGCAAATTAAACACTTGCAGCACCTGCTGGTAGATCGAGAGCGGCAGCAGGGGCTGCATTCGTCCTCCAACCAATAGAGGCGTAATATAGCTGCCGGCGGCAAGAGAAAACACGATGACCGCCCCGGTGATCATACCGGGAAGCGAGAGCGGCAGCGTAATGCAAAAAAATGTCCGCAGCCTTCCCGCGCCGAGACTCATTGAAGCATGCTTCACATTCGGACTGATATCGCTCAAAGAAGTCGCGATCGGCAAAACGGCAAACGGCAGCATCACCTGAACGTATGCAATGATGACCGCGTTCATATTCCACAACAGCGGGAGCGGCTTTTCGATCATATTCATGCTGATCAGCGTCTCATTGACAAGCCCGTTTTGCGAAAGAAGCACAATCCACGAAAACGTCCGGATGACGACGCTGGTCAACAGAGGCGAAACGAGCAAAATATAAAATAATGCACGCCATTTGCGGTTTGGCGCGTGAACGAGCAAATAAGCCGCCGGATACGCCATCAAAAGGCACAGGACGGTTGTTTTTAATGCCGTCCAAAGCGTAGTGCCGATCGTCTTCAGGTAGACGTCTGATGTAAACACCTCAATATATTGTGAAAAGCTGTACGTTTCCAGCGTATTCATCATCGCGTCGACGTCCCTGAAGCTTAAGATCAGCAAAAGAATAAACGGAAATACGAGAAACACACCGAGAAACAAAAGAGCCGGAAGCAGCAAAAACCAATGAAACCGCTTCTGATGGTCAGCCGCCATTTTCATCACCCTTTATTTCAAGAGGCACGAGGTCTTCCGGCTTCCACGAAATATTAACCCTGTCCCCCGGCTTCGGCAGCTCAGGAAACTGCGGATCCGGGGCCTCAATGACCAGCTCTCCCTTTGCAAAAGCCGCCTTCAGCCGAAGGGCGTTTCCGATATAGCTGACATCAGTCAGTATCACATGCTGCACATTCACCCGGGCTTCCGGCTTATCAAGGGAAACCGAAATCCGCTCGGGGCGCAGCATAAATAATACGGAGGAATAGGGCTTCTTTACAACACTCCGGCCGACCTCAAACAAAAGCGGAACACCTTCCCGCACTTCAAAGCCTGAAGCCCCATAACGATACCCGCCCGTCGGCTCCCCCGTATCCTCAGCCCGTGCTTCAATAAGATTGACCTGTCCGATGAATTCTGCGACAAACCGGTTGGCCGGTGTACGGTATACGTCAAGAGGGGTTCCAAGCTGCTGAAGTTTTCCATCGCCGAGAATCCCGACTCTGTCAGACAGGCTTAAAGCCTCCTCTTGATCGTGTGTCACCAGAATCGTTGTGATGCCGACGCGTTTTTGAATGCGTCGCAGTTCAAACTGCATGTCTTTTCGAAGCTTTGCATCCAGATTGCTTAACGGCTCATCAAGCAGCAAAACAGAAGGCTGAACCGCCAAAGCGCGGGCGATCGCCACCCGTTGGCGCTGACCTCCGCTAAGCTGGTGCGGCATCCGTTTTGCATACTGTTCGAGCCTCACCAAAGAAAGGCTTTCCATCACCCTCTCTTTAAGCCTCCGGCGCGGCACCTTTTGAACCTTTAAACCGTATGCGACATTTTCAAACACATTCAAATGCGGAAATAATGCATAATCTTGAAAAACCATTCCGCAGTTTCGATGATAAGGCGGCAAATCAGTTACGTCCTGTCCCCCTATAGAAATAAGTCCGGAGGTCGGTTTCAGAAATCCGGCTATAATATTAAGGAGAGTGGACTTTCCGCAGCCGCTCGGGCCAAGGAGAGAGAAAAACTCCCCTTCCCTGACTTCAAGCTGTACGTCTTGCAATGCGATGTTGTTCCCGAAATGCCGGCTGACATGCTGTATCTGAATCGCGCTCATGATTGTCACCTATTTCCCGCCAAGTACTTGATTCCAGCGATTTGTCCAATTGCTTAATTCCGCCGCTGCTGTTTCATAGTCGACCCATTTTAGATTTTTGTAATAATCTTCGCCGACTTTGACTTTGCCTTTCAGCTTGTCGCTGTATTTCACTTTTTTATTGGTCATGCCGTAAAATGTCCTGTCAGAAAAATCACTTTGGACATTCGGACTGATCAAATGGTTTAACAGCTTGTACGCATTCTCTTGATTAGGGCTCCCTTTCATCACAGCCCAGCTGGCAAGGGCTGCGACCGCACCTTCCTCAGGATAGGCAAATCCAAGGTCTAAACCGGAATCCTCAAGTGAAAAAGCCCGCCCGTCCCAAAACGGCACAACCCATGCATCGCCGCGCTCGAGAAGCGTCTGAATCGATCCCGGGTTATCGGGAAATGCCGTCACATTTTTCTTCAAATCCGCTAAACTGTTAAACGCTTTATCTACGTCTTTTTTATTGGATTCCAAGCCGCCTTGCGCATTAATTAACCCGGCAAAGAACTGAAGCCCGGCCGAATATGTCGGAGAAGAGATGGCGACATGCCCCCTGTAGCTGGAGTTCCAAAGATCCGTCCACCGCTTCGGCTCCTGGGGAACGAGATCTTTGCGGTAGGCGATCCCAAGCTGCCCCATGCTGAAGCCGGCTGCATACTGCTCGCCTCCTTCAGTGAATCGTTTTTGAACGGTGTGATACAAATCCTTTACATTTGGAACCTTCTTTTCATCGATCGGCTGCAACAGTCCTGCCGTTTGAGCTCTTTGAATCGTATCCGGCTGCAAAATCAAAAGGTCGTACGGCGGATTCTTCCCATTGGACGCTTTGACCTTTGTAAACCACTCAGAGTCCGTCCCAGAGACGACTTTAACTTTCAGACCGGTATCTTTTTCAAACGATTCGATGCTCGGCTTGATATGTTTTTCCCAATCGCCGCCATACACACCGATCACAACGGTATCGGACTTTTTGCCGCCCTGGCCGCCGCCCCCGCATGCCGAAAGAAGAAGCATACTGATAAGAGACAGAATAAACAAAGCAGATATTTTTCTTTTCATTGTTTCCTCTCCATTTTCGCATTATTTTTGCCTGGTCAGTTTCTCAAAGACGGCTCTGACAGCCTCTTTACTGATCGGGCCACAGTCTTCTTTTGAAACATAATCGTGCACGAGATGTTTAACATGCGATCTTTGATTTGCCGGAAGCTTTCGCAGCAATCTGGCGAGGGCGGAGCTGGCTTCTTCAGTCCAGCGGCGTTCATATTCCTCTCTCGCCTTCCCAAAGTCCCAAGGCTTTCTGGCTTTGGCGGCTTTTTCTTTTCTGATTTGATCCGTTTTTTCGCGATCAACGCTGAGGCTTCCGTCATCATGCCTCTCCAGCATGACGCCGTATTCTTGCAGAGCGGCTTCCTCGCTCAGCAGCTCTTCTTCAACTTCTTTCAGAACGAGGTCGGCATCCCTGCTGAACGGATCGCCCCATCCCCCGCCGCCGGGAGAATGAAGGCTGACGATGTCTCCTTGCTCCAGCTTCAAAACATCGATCTTCGGCATCGATTTTTCGTGCGGCAGATCCGGATGAAGACGGACACGTCCCAGCGCCCCCGCCCTTCCGCCGGCAAGGCCCCAAGGCTGAAAACGCAGGCGCTCCATTCCCCTTGCGGTAACAATCGACTCCGGCGCCGCCGCTTCAAAATCGAGACCGATCGCGTGGCCGCCGCGGTGCAGGCCCGCTCCGGCGGTGTCCTTGATAAGCTCATAACGGTGAACATAAATATCAATATGCTGTTCAAGGCTTTCGATCGGCGTGTTTTTTAAAAATCCGGATGCATGATCGATTCCGTCCGCACCGTCCATATCATGCTGTCCGCCTCCTCCGCCGCCCATCGGCTCGACCACCGCCATCTTCCTGCCGCCCGAAGATTCGTCGGGAACAGACAAAACGACGATCGCCGACTGTCCGGCGCCCGCTGCGGGAACGGCTTCAGGAAGCGCTTTGGCAAGCGCGCCAAGCACGGCATTATACAGCCTCATGGTGATCGAATGGCGTATGCCGACCGCCGCCGGATATTCCGGATGAACGAGCGTTCCTTTCGGCGCAATTACTTCAATCGGCCTCGTAAGCCCGCCGTTAACCGGAATAAACGGATCTTCACTGATGATAAAATTAATCAGACCTTGGAATAAAAATGAATGTTTTGATCCATTTGTAACGAGGTTAAAAGCCGTCTGTACCTGCGGATCGCAGTCCGAAAAATCAAGTGTGATCCTTCCGGCGGCGACTTTTGCCGAAACGGCAAGCCGTATCGGTACGTCAGAGATCATGTCATCATCAAGATAATCCGAAAAACTGTACGTTCCGTCCGGAATGCGGCCGATAACTTGAGCGGCTCTCATCGACGCCTGTTCGAGCAGGTCGTCCATTCCCTGCCGGACGGCTGCTTTTCCAAACTTCCCGATCATCGCCTTCAAGCGGCTTTCGCCTGTATTGACTGCCGCAATCATCGCATTGATGTCTCCTTCATTTAAATCTGGAACCCTGCTGTTGGCCCGGAGTATTCGCAATATTTCACGATTTTCCCGGCCCGCTTTGTAAACCTTCACAGGGGGTATTCTCAGCCCTTCCTGATGGATGTCCGTCGCCGTTGGCGAAATGCTGGCCGGCACCATTCCCCCCACATCGCTGCAATGGACGAAAGCCCATGCATAGCTGATGATCTCCCCGTCGATAAAAATCGGTTTAAAAACGTGAATATCAGGCAGGTGAGTCGCCAACCCGTCGGTTGAGTAAGGGTCGTTCGTGATGACGATGTCACCGGGTTCAAACGGGCCGCTTTCTTCAATTGTCAACTTTAGCGACAGCCCTAAAAAAATCGTCACGCCAACCGTCTTCGGATAAACGAAAAATTCTCCTTCAGGGGTTGCCAATGCGGTCGCAAAATCAGCAGATTCCTTCACAAACGTCGTAAACGAGGTCCGCTCGATGACATGGCCCATTCCAGAAGCGATAGCGTTAAAATAGCTTCTCATCATTTCCAGCCGTGCAGGATCTGTACGCATTACCGTCCGCTCTCCTTCCGTTCGATGATCAGGTTGCCCGCCTGATCTGCAGTGCCTTGCCAATTTGGCAGAATCAGCGTCGTTGTGTCATCCTGCTCAATAACGGCGGGGCCGTCGACCTTATGTCCGCACTGCAGGCTGCGGCGGTCAAAAACATCCGCCAGATGCGTTCTCCCTTTTATCACGATCGTTTTTCGGCCTGAAGCTTGCACATGCGAGCCGGCAGGCCGGCTGATTTTTTTCATCGGCGGCTTCGGCGTCCTTCCTATGATCCTGACGCGCATATTCATCAGTTCGATGCTTGTATTTTCGTCGCTGTGTCCGTATTGGCGGTCATGGAGCAAATGGAAGGATTCCGCGATTTCCCCGGCGCTGCTTGCTTCGAGCCATTCCGGCGAAACCGGCAGTTCGATCTCATATGCCTGTCCCTTATAACGGGCGTCTAGCAGGAACAAAAGAGAGGCGCCTGCGAGCGTCTTCACACGCTGTTCATCAAGCCATTTTTCGGCTTGCTTCGAAAGCTTTGCAAACTCCTCTTTTAATTCGGTCATCGTCACTTCTTCAAGCAGCACCTGTCTTGAAAAGACGGCATCATAGACAAAATCTGCGGTCAATGCCCCTAAGGCGGAAAGCGTTCCCGGACTCGGAGGAATCAGCACGTTCTTTGCCTGAATTTCCTCTGCGAGAAAATTCGCCGTCACAGGTCCTGCTCCCCCAAACGCCAGCAGGGTGAATTCCCGGGGATCAAACCCCCGCTGCTCCATCACGCTGCTTAATTCTGTGTACATATTGGCTACAGCCACCTGAATCATTTGGTCAGCAGCCCCGCGCACATCAGTGTCCAAATAATTTGCGATCGGCAGGAGCGCCTCTTCTGATTTTTCGCGGTAAAGCTTCATGTTTCCCGAAGCAAACCGGCCGGGATTCAAATAGTCGCAAACGAGAAATGCATCTGTAAGCGCGGCCTTTTTTCCCTTTCCATAGCAGGCCGGTCCCGGATCTGAGCCGACCGATTCCGGCCCGACCTTCAGGAGGCCCCCTTTATCAATCCAGGCAAAGGAACCGCCGCCCGCTCCAATCGAATACATCGCAACAGACGGGATGGTGACGGGAAAGCCCGAAATCTGGTTCGACTGCGTCAACGCCGCTTTTCCTTCTTCAACGATCGAAATATCGGCGCTTGTTCCTCCGACATCAAAGGTGATCACATTTCGCGTGCAAGCTGATTCCGCAGCACGGATCGCTCCGATGACCCCTGCGGCCGGCCCGGAAAACAGGGTTTTGACAGGCGCTTTTGCAGCCGTTTCAATGTCCATTAATCCGCCGTTCGACTGGGTGATAAATGGGGCCGCCGGAATTTCAGCCGAGGCGAGTCTCTCGTTCAGCGTGTCAAAGTAGTGTCGTACATTGGGCTTTATGTATAAATTTGCGACAGCCATAACCGTTCGCTCATACTCTCTCATTTGCGGCCACAATTCAGATGACGTGACCACTTCAAGCTCAGGAGCTTTCAGTTTGATTCGCTCAGCTGCCTGATGTTCGTGCAAAGGATTGCGGTAGCTGTGCAAAAATGATACAACGATGCCTTCCAAGCCTTCTGCCAAAGCTTTTTCGACCGCATGATCAACCTCTTCCAAATGGAGCGGAATTTTTTCTGATCCGTCGTGAAGCATTCTTTCTTTAATTGGAAATACGTATTTGCGGGGAATGAGCGGCTCCGGCATGCGCGACCTGAAATCGTACGGAATCGGAAGACGCAGGCGCTGAAGTGAGAGAATATCGCGAAATCCCTCGGTCACAAACAAAGCGATGCGCGCCCCTTTTCGCTGCAGCAGCGTATTCAAGCCTATCGTCATGCCATGGACAAAATAATGAATCTGTGAGGGATGAATCTTCTTCTCCTTTAAAAGGGCTAAACCATTTAGGATGCCCCTGGCCGGGTCGTCGGGGACTGTCGGCGTCTTGACCGCGGTCAGGCTCCCATCCTGGGGATTTAACAAAGAAAGATCGGTAAAAGTTCCTCCAATATCGATTCCAAGGCGGTATCCATCTTCATTCAAAGCCGTATCCTCCCTTTACTAGACAATTTTCGACAAAAATCCCTCAATTTCTAAAATATGTGACTATAATATTAATAAAGTGAAGGAAAGTAGTCAAATTCCTTTTTTTCATTTTTCCAAGTCTTTTTTCTTTTAAGATAGCATAAGAACCTAATTCTAATCGTGTTGTTCACAGTATTTCACATTTTTACCGAATGAAAAACTTCTTTCCCTGAGCGTCATTGGACTTCAAAATAACTAGGCATAACGACTTCCCGGGTCAAATATCAGGACAATAGAACCGAAAATAAGTAATCTAAAGGATTCATTTCCATAAAAATTCAGGATTTATTCACCATCTGCGTGATGCAAAGTGGTAAACTCATCACAAAAGGATTGAGAAAGGGCATGAAGCATGAAAGTCTATGAAGCAAATTCTCTATTAGCGGCTATGAAGAAGCGGCTGGAAGAGTACAAAAGTTTTAGAGAAGGACTTGTCAGCTTGAAACACGCTTTTCAAGGTGTTGCAGATTTGGATGACGAATTTCAAGGAAAAGGCGCGGACAACATCAAAGCGTTTTACAGCGGCCAAGCCGGGATCGTCGACGACTGGCTCGATCTGGTCGACATGCAGATCCAGTTTTTGAATGGCGTATCAGGTGCCATGGCGGATGCCAGGCTTTCCTCCGGGACATTTGTCGACATGGAATTTCTTGAGAACCAGCTCATTCTTGCCTGCACGAATTCCAAAACGATGGTGTCGGAACAGAAAAAAGAGCTTACAGGCATTTTAGAGAAAATCGATGATTTAATTACCTTGCATACCTTTTCGGCGTCTGAGTTCGAACAGCATATACACGCTGCTCACAAGGTGCTTACAGATACAATTCAAGCGGTCCATGATCTTGACCGGCTTCTCATGAAGGAATACGAAGCATCCGAGATCGCACAGCAGCTGATCAAAAAAGACCACGCCGCATTAATCGGCGCAACCGGCAAAGGAAAAAGCGCAGCACCCATCCTCTACAACCCAAAGGCTTATCAGGAAACGGAAGCCTATCGACTGAAAAAAGACATCCATAAACGGGCCGAAAACTATATCAAAATAAAAAAAGACGAGGCAAAGGCCCGGACGACGGCAAACATACATGAAGAGCCCGCTAATGGGACAACGGGATAAAACATTCATACGCTCCATATTACAGCTCCGCAGATCAGCGGAGTTTTTTTCTTGTTACCCTCTGTCAAACCGGGCCGTTATATCCGATATGTTAAATACACCGGAAATTCAGGGAGGATTGATATTTATGGAAAAACGGCTTAAGGTGAAATTGGGGACAAAAATCAATCTTCTCGTTCTCACCGTCATCCTTATATTCTCGGCTGTGCTGGGGATTTTTATCGTAGCGGATCTTTCGAAAAATCTGGAGAAGATGGCAACGGAAAAAGCCAGAAGCGATTTAAATCTCAGTTACCGTTATTTGAACGAAACGCTTCAAGGTGATTGGGAAATAAAAGGAGACAAGCTTTACTAAGGCGCAACCCTTATCAACGGCAATGAAGAGATCGTTGACAAAATCGGAAAAGACACCGAAGATACGGTCACCATCTTCCAAAACGATACACGCGTCTCTACAAATGTGATGAAAGACGGAAAACGGGCTGTCGGAACCCAAGTGTCGGCAGAGGTTGCAGACGTCGTTCTGAAAGAAGGAAAAAATTATTACGGAAAGGCTGAAGTCGCAGGAAAACTGTTTCAAACCGCTTATATGCCGATCAAGGACCGGGAGGGGCACATCATCGGCATCTTCTATACAGGAGCCAGCCAGGAGCTGATCACAAGCACTCTTCAATCCTTTTTGGGGATTTTCGCTATAGCCCTCGGCATTTCAGTCGCGATCTCCATTCTGCTTGTCATCCTGTTTACCAAAAGGATCAACAGACGGCTTAAAAAGCTGACGCACGCATTTGAACAGGCAGGCCAAGGCGATTTAACGTCCGAACTCGAAGACCTTTCAACCGACGAACTCGGTGATTTATCAAACCATTTTAATCAAATGAACACCAATTTAAATCATTTGATGAAGAACTTTTCACAATCATCGCACAAGGTGGCGGCAGCATCCGATCAGCTGACGTGTGGCGCTGAGGAAACGAGCAAGGCTTCAGAAAAAATCACGGAAGCCATTCAGCAAGTCGCAAGTTCGTCTGAAATGCAGACTTCCGGAATCCTCAGCAGCGAGCAGGCGATCGAGGAAGTGTCGGGAGACATTCAAAAAATTTCCGAAAACGCACGGGTGCTCTCGGAAAAAAGTCAATACGCGAAAGATAAGGCGCGGCAGGGAGGAAAGGACATTTCTGAAACGATGCAGCAAATCCACACGATGCATCAATCCGTCCATGAGAGCGGTGAAATTATTGAACTGCTGAACACCAGGTCAAATGAAATCGGCAGCATTTCCAACGCGATTACCCAAATCGCTGATCAAACCAACCTGCTCGCTTTAAATGCCTCAATCGAAGCAGCAAGAGCAGGGGAACACGGAAAAGGATTTGCAGTCGTGGCCGATGAAGTCCGAAAGCTTGCAGAAGAGTCCCAGCACTCGGCAAGCCAAATTTCCCATCTTATATCAGGAATTCAGTCGGAAATTGTGAGCACAACCGATTCGATACAAGGAGTAAAAGAGGAAGCGGTTAACGGCGTGAAAATGATCGAAAGAAACAAAAAGACATTTGAAGAGATTGTCGGCATAATGGAGGAGTTCAGCAGCAGAATCGATGAGCTGTCATCTTCCGCACAGCACATATCCGGAAACATCCAGGGCATTATGTCGTCGTTTGCCGATATTTCAAAAGAAGTCAGGGAAACCTCCGAACATTCCCGGCAAGTCGCAGGTCTTACGGAAGAACAATTTGCCGCGATGGAAGAGGTGACAGCCTCTGCAAACGAGCTTGCAAAATTGGCCGATGATCTGCACCGCCTTATCGGAGAAGTGAAGATGAAATAAACCGAAGCTGCCGGTCATGAAGTGACCCCCAAAAGT
>NZ_JBALMR010000105.1:0-7856 GCF_036963165.1 Bacillus sp. JJ675
ATGCAGAAGAGGTGGTAGATGTGGGAGCGGTCTTCTTTTTCTGTCGGCAGCGTCACGTGTGATGCCTCTTTCAATGCCTCACGGTACTTGCCGGCGACCTTTCTTCTTTGTTCATTCCAGCCGTCGATTTTTTCAAGCAGAATGAGCAAGGCGGCCGCGTGCAGTTCATCAAGCCGGCTGTTAAAACCGATTTTGTCGTGAAAGTATTTTTTGCTTGTACCATGCGTTCTGAGCGTCCTTACACGTTCGGCCGCTTCAGGATCAGACATCGTTACCATTCCCCCGTCGCCCAGCGTGCCTAAATTTTTCGTCGGAAAAAATGAGAAGCAGGCCGCATCCCCGAGGCTGCCTGCGGGACGGCCTTTGTATTCCGCGCCGAATGCCTGGCAGGCGTCTTCAATCACAATCAGCCTGTGCTTTTTGGCGATCGCATTGATCTCGTCCATATCAGCCGGCTGGCCGAAAATATGAACGGGAATGATCGCTTTTGTAGCCGGTGTGATGTTTTCTTCTATTTTTGCCGGATCAAGATTGTATGTGCCGCGGTCGACGTCTGCAAACACGGGGGTCGCCCCGACCCTTGAGACGGCTTCTGCGGTAGCGAAAAAGGTGAACGGCGTTGTGATCACTTCATCCCCTTTTCCGATGCCAAACGCTTTCAGCGTCAGCACTAAAGCATCCGTTCCGTTGGCCACCGCCACGGCATCCCGCACGCTGAGCTTTTCGGCCGTTTTATTCTCCAGCTCTTTGACTTTCGGCCCCAATATATACTGCCCGCTGTCCAATACCTGCTCAAACTCTTTTAACATATCTTGTTTTACCGTTTGAAACTGCCGTTTCAAATTGATTAACGGGATCATCCCGATTCCTCCTTCAAGAGAAAGTTCCCAATAATTTATGTGTGACGTTCCGAACTTGTCACGGCTGTAGCGGCGAAAAACCTATATCAGCAACATGAAGAAAAACATAATCTATCAAGAAGGTGAAAATTTGAAGTTAAAGAGGGATGCAAATGAGGGATGTCGGAATTGTCATGCCCGTGTATAAACAGAATCATGACTATTTGAAACTTGCGCTGAAATCGGTGCTTGAGCAAAGCTTTACAAACTATTATTTTGCCGTCGTATCTGACGGAGCACCGAGTGATCATATCGAGATCATCAAACGCGAAACCGAAGGAGACGAGAGGGTTCATCTGATTGAAAAAGAGAAAAATGAAGGGATCGCAAAAGCTTTAAATACGGGTTTCAACTATTTGCAGAAGTTTGAATCGATTCGTTACTTAACATGGGTGTCCAGCGATAATGTGTATGATCCCGAATTTATCGAAAAGCATCGGAACGCGCCGGAAAACGTCGGCTTATCCTACAGCAATTTTCACCATATCGACCACAAAGGCACCGTCCTAAGAGAGCAATTTTCCAATTATCAGGGGCAGCCGAAGGAAACGCTTCTCGATATTTGCTTTATCGGCGCCTCTTTTATGTATAAGTCAAAAGCGGCGGCAAAGACGGGCGGATATCAGCTGTGGCCTGTCGAAGATTATGAGTATTGGCTGCGGCTGACCGAACATTGCGATATTGTGTACATTCCGGAGGTGTTAGCGGCGTACCGGGTCGATTCCCCATTGAGCGTATCGGCGCAGCTGAGGCACTCAAAGGAGCAGCATCGCAGATTTCGCCATGCGCTAAACCTCGCAAAGCTTGAAGCCAGAAAGCGGCGGAACATTCCGTGTGAGCTGACGGTCATCTATCCGGTTTCTGACGGATCTCTGCAAACGGTCGATCAACTGGAGCGGCTCCTTGAACAGACGTTCAGCAATTATCAGATTACGGCGCTTGACACAACGCCTGATCAATCGGCGTCCGAAGCGCTCAAAGCAATTGAAGATCCGCGGCTGACCTTTCTCCATCTGCCGGGTGCCTCTGAAGACACCGCTATTTTAACCGGAATCCAAAATGCCGATGCACCCCTCTCCATGCTTTACGGAAAAGGCGCTTTTCCTTCGAATCACGTGATGCTGAATCGTTTGTTTCATTATTATCTCCAATACAAAGCAAAGGGCGCCGAAGCAAAGCATATCGTCTTTTTTGTCAATGACAACGGGCACATCAGCCATCGCGCCGTCATCCCGGAAAACGAACCGGCATTCGGCCAGATATACCATACGGAAACGCTTGCCGACATTTTAAAGAAATGACAAATATCCCTCTGGATTCAGAGGGATATTGACTTTCACCCTTTTTTGAGTTTTTTTATCATGCGTAAGAATTCTTCTGCGTACTTGTCCGGAGAAAAATTCGTTTCAATGTGTTTGACGGCATTTTGTCTGATTACTTCTCTTAAAGCTAGATTATCCATCAATTCTTTCCCTTCTTTGACTGCTTCTTCAATGCTGCCTGACCGATAGAATTTCCCCGTCACGTTGTGGTCGATGAAATTGCGCACGCCGTCCGAGTCCGAAGAAAGGACGGGGCACCTGCAAACCATAGCTTCAAGAACCGCATACCGGAACCCTTCCACTTTTGATGTAGAGCACAAAAAGCCGCCGGAATCGCCGATGATGGAGAGGTATTCCGCCATTTTACGATGGGGCTGATTGGCGAAAATCTCCACATTCCGGCTGATTTTCAGTTCTTTGAGTTTTTGTTCAAAGGCGTTTCTCTCCGTTGCTCTCGACAAGGTACTGTCTTCGAACATCCATAGCTTGACTTCAGGATTTTCCTTGATAAATTCCGCTCCGATCAACAAAAACTCCCGCCAGTTTTTATTATCTTCAAGCCTCCCAACCCAGCCGATCACCGGATTTTTTTCTAAAGGATGGACTTGATAGTGAAATTCTTTCGTATGAAAACAATTTTGCAAACAGAACTTTTTCTTAGCAGGAAAATACGTGTTGACCGCTTTGACGAGGTGCGGCGTCGGCGGGTGCAGCATGGCGTCACAATCCTTCTGAACCACAGAATAAGCGAAATGTTTAATATATTGGTCAATGTATTCCTTGTTGATTCCCGCCCCTTGAATTTCATAAATCAGAATCCCTTGATATCCGAGATTGCGCAGCCTTTTCGCCAGCCGAACATCCGAGCTGACGACGATCGCGTCATATTTACCCTCATAAATGATCTGTTTGATTTCTTCGTCACTGTCCGTGACAAAGATTGACGTATCGAGCTCATTTTGCAGACCGATCCCGTCTGCTGTGTATAAAAAATGGCAGTTAACCTTATGCTTAGCCAGTCCGTAGCAGCGCTGCCTGTTTAGCGTTTCAATCCCTCCGCTCGGTACGATGTACGCAAATAAGATGTTGATCGGCGTCTCTGACATCTGCCATTTCGCTTTCGCAATCGTTCCGTGAAGATGATTGACCGAATCTCTGACCGTGTCCCCAGCTCCTTCGTCTAATTTCCAATACCTGAAAAGGCCTGATTCATCTCCGCGAAGTTCCTGATTGATGTGCCGTTTAAGCTCCGCTTGTGTTTTTGCTGCCTTCCACACTCTTATTTCTTTCAGGCCTCCCTCATAAAAGCCGCCCGTCTTCATTCCCCCGAACACGCCGGACGGAACCGCCGCATCGCTTCTGCTGACCGTACCCTTTGCGGCAAACGCCCCATTGATGTAAATGGACGGGACTTTATTATCATATACAACGGCGATGTGCGTCCAATCATAGAGCGACGCGGCACAATGCAAAACAGCGGCCAGATCGTCCGCTGTATGCTCATATATGACAACGCCGTCCGTTCCAACGGCCACACCCACACCGGCCCGCGAATCATCGCCGTCCCCATAGGCTCCGGAAATCGGCGTAACTGCGAACCGGAAGTTGTGTAAAGCCGCTGCCGCAGGCTTTGCCCAAAACTCGATCGTGAACGTATTTTCCAATGCCGTCAATAACGGTTCATCCGTTATCATCCTGGTGCAGCCGTCAAATGAAAGGTAAGTTTCGCGCAGCATAGATCCCTCCTTCGTTACTCAGCTTGATTTGGAATAATTTATGACCTCGCACTGCAAATTGCCACCCGCCTCAAAAAAGAAAGCCTACTTTTCAAAAGTAAGCTTTTCCCTGATTATTTTTTTATGCCTAATTTTCCTTCAAGCAACTGCTTATTATGAAGGACGGACTTATCCTCCGGACGATATTTTCTGGCCTCTTCATTGTGTTCATACGATTTCTCAAAATCTCCCAAATTGTAATAACACACACACATTTGCAGATGCGGATACCATGTGTAATACGCCGGATAGCTGAAGCTCCATTTATTTGAGTCTGGAACCTGCTTTGTCGCCTGATCATACCAATAAATCGCCGCCTGATATTCCCGCCTGCGCTGAAAGTTGTAGCCGATTCTGCTGCATGTCTCCGCGCGCGGCGTTTTCGAAAATTCAAACGACTGGAACAGCGATCGGAGCTCATTTTCCATATCCCCGAGATAGCGGTAGCAGTCCGCTTTATTGATGCAGGCGTATACTTTGTCCTCAATCCATCCTTCTTTCATTTCAATATTTTTATTATAGCTTTCGATCGCCTTCTCATAATGCCCGTTCTCTCTCAATTCGTTTCCGTAGTAAAAATGGTCTCTCGGAGAAAACGCATCGCCGCGGTCAATTTTCTTTTGATAAATATTGAGATTCCGCCCGACGGAATGGCGGATTTTTTTATGCGTCACCGAAATATCGGCATTGATGATATTGCCGTAAACCTCCAGGTACTGGTGGCAGTCGCCTCTCCATTGAAAATTTTTCTCGCGTTTGACCAGGCGGTTGCGCCGGTATCGTAACGTGACGTTTCCGAATTCGTCCGTTCCGGCGTCATAATACATCGAGACCGAATCAACGGACGGATCGAGCGTCTCTTTTAATTCTTTTAATTTCTTGCGGTCTTTCTCAAGCAGGACATCATCTGCATCAAGATATAGAATGTAGTCTTTCGTGGCATGCTTAAACGATTCATTCCTTGCGGCTGCAAAATCGCCGATCCACTCAAAGAAAAAGACGCGGTCTGTGTATTGTTTCGCAATCTCCACCGTTTTATCGGTCGATCCCGTATCGACGATATTGATTTCGTCTACGATGTCTTTTACGGTATCAAGACATCTTGCCAATACTTCTTCTTCATTTTTAACAATCATACAAAGGCTGATTGTGATCAAACCGTTCACTTCCTTCATCTTTATTTTCACTTCAATAGATTATGAGAGCATTATGCTTCTTGTTTGTGTCCTTATCATGAATCAATGGATCACCCGGAAACTTCTTTCTATTTGTGAATATAGATATTACTAGTGAAATTCAACGTCTAACAGGAGGATTTTGATGACCCAAAACAATGAATTGGAACTGCTGCTGTGTTCACTCGATCTCGCTGCTACGGACAACGGCATCATTAAAATGATAGATGAAAACAGATGGGTCGAAGCTGAACGGCTGATTGAGGAGAAAATGAAAACCGATCCATTCGAGATTTCCTCGCTGGTCAGTTTAGGTTTTATCAATGAGAAAAAGCGCCGCCTTCAAGAAGCCTGTGAATGGTATGATGATGCCGCTCTTTTTATGGATAAAGCACAGAAAGAAAAACTGTTTCGCGAGAAAATCGAACTTTTTCGAAGCGTCGAAAGCCTTCGGCCGAAAATCGTCTTTTTTGTCAAACCCGGTTTAGATACGTTTATACACGCTGTAGCCGAACATCTCCCAAAATCATACAGAGCACTGAAACTGATCATCACAGATCTCAGACAAATCGACAACGGGATGAAGTGGGCGGACATTTGCTGGTTTGAATGGTGCGACAACCTAACCATTTACGGAAGCAAACTGCCTCTCGCTCACGAAAAAACCTTAATTTGCAGGCTTCACAGCTATGAGGCTTTTACATCGTATCCTTATCAGGTTCGCTGGGATGTTATTGACCAGGTCATTTTTGATGGTAAGCATATGGAGGAGTACATCGTCAAGCATGTGAAAAGCCTGGATAAAACGAAGACCGTGACGATTCCAAACGGAGTTGATTTAGAGCGGTATACGTTTAGAGAGCGCGAAAAAGGATTTCATATCGCTTATGTCGGATATATCAATTACAAGAAAGGCCCGATGCTTTTATTGCACGCGTTTAAGGCCATCCACGACAAAGACCCGAGATATAAGCTATTTATCGCAGGCCAGTACCAGGACATCCGCTATCAATTATACTTTCAGCAAATGATTGAAGAACTTGGTCTAGCAGGCAGTGTTCAAATCGACGGCTGGCAAAGTGATGTTAATCAATACTTGGAGGATAAGCACTACCTGATTTCGACAAGCCTTTTAGAAAGCCAGCAAATGTCGGTAATGGAAGCGATGGCAAAAGGGCTGAAGCCGCTCGTTCACAATTTTTACGGCGCCAAAACGATCTATGATGAACCTTATGTATGGAATACGATTGATGAACTCGTCGAAATGATCACTGAAGACGACTATTCATCAAACCAATACCGCGCCTTTATCGAAGAACACTATTCATTAGAAAAACAAATGAAAACAATCGAGGAAACCGTCTCCCGATTTGCAAAACCCGCAAAAACAAAAACCCGGACCGTCTTTTTTGATCCTCCCAAAATCACGGTCGGCATCGTGAATTATAACTACGCCCGCTTTTTGGACCAATGCCTTCAATCCGTGATCAATCAATCGTACCCGAACATCGAGATCATCATCGTAGATGACTGTTCTACAGACGATTCCCTTGACATTATCAGTGCATATCAAGACAAATACCCCCATATCAAAGCGATATGCCATCGCGAAAATTCCGGCATGGCGGATACGGCATTTGCAGAAATTTTTGAAGAAGCTTCTGGAGAATATGTTATGCCTATCAGCGCGGATGACTATTTGGCGCATGAAGAGGTGCTCGCTGATTTTATCACATATTTTCTTGAACAAGAGGATTTGGATTATGTGTACGGCGACTTTTTGCTGGTCGATAAAAACGGAAATCGAATCGGGAGCTGGATCTATCAACCTTATACAGATGATGAAGCCGTCCGCAGGACTTTTGAAAGAAGCGGGTCCGGCGTGTATCCAATGGTGGGGCTATACAAACTGTCTTTTTACCGGGATCATAACCATTCCTGGGTGGTCGATTCCAAAAACCCATATGCCGGCGACGCGCTCAACAGCATTGTAAACATCAAACGCGGCTGGAAACGCCGATACGTTCACAAACCTGCCTATTGCTACCGCAGGCACCAGGATAATTTCACCTACAATGTCGCTAAAAGAATTCCGTCTATTATTTATGTAATGGAATATATCATCAACCATTTCAGCAAAGAAATCTATTTGCCGAACATCAAATGGAATGAGCTTGAGCCGACCGAGCGAGCCGCGATGAAGTACTATACGCTTGGAAAAGTCTACGCGGACACTGCAATTGATTACCAAAGCAATAGTTTTACACAGCATCTTGATCAGGAAGAGAGGAAAAGGTGCGTCAAACCGCTGATTGAAAAAATGGAGCACTACTTTGATTTGAGTTTAAGCTCCAGAGGTGAAACATATAAACAAAACATTGATGAACTAAAAATGGAGATTAAACATTTACTGACAATTTGATTGATTAATATAAAAAAAGAAAGGACTGCCTTAGCTTATCGGCAGTCCTTTTTTACGTGAAAGTATTTCTTCCTTTCAGTATATAAAAAGAGGCGCATGAAAACCGAAGCTTTCATGCACCCCTTAAACCTTCCGCGATTCCAAATATACAAATTGGTTAGAAATAAGCTATACAACAGTTAAATTGCTGTTTGTTATGCGCCGGTTGGACCGGTTGGACCCGTCGGGCCGGTTGGGCCTGTTGGGCCTGTCGGACCGGTTGG
>NZ_JBALMR010000106.1:0-23214 GCF_036963165.1 Bacillus sp. JJ675
GTTTTGTCAACGGTCTGAAGCGCCTTCAATTGGAAGGCGCTTTTTTTATGCCAAGATTTCAAGTATGACGTCGACATGTTCAGAAATCGCTTTTGAATACGGACAGACCTTGTGCGCTTGATGAACAAGGCTTTCAAGCTCTGCCGGTTCAATATTTGTTCCTTTCACTTGCAGTTTGACGCCAAGCTTATATCCCCCGTCCGCTTCATCCTTGAGCAGGCTGACATCGGCGGTCACTTCAGTCTCAATCTGCAGCCGCGCTTTTCTGGCGGTGAGCTGCAATGCGCTGTCAAAGCAAGCCGCATATCCTGCGGCAAACAGCTGTTCAGGATTGGTGGCGTCTCCCCTCTCCTTTGCTTTAGGCGCTCCCGGCATGGCAAGCTCCAACGCGAGCACGCCGTCAGAAGAGGTGACTTTTCCGTCTCTTCCTCCTTTAGCAGTGGCTCGGGATGTAAATAACGGTTTTGTCATGATTTATCTCCTTTATTTTATATTGTGCACAATTGAATTTTACAACATATAAATTGGAGATGCAATAAAAAAAAACATTCTGCCTAAGTTTCAGGCAGAATGTGAGTCTGTTATATACGAATTTGTCCGTTTCCTTTAATGATATATTTAGAAGAAGTCAGCGCTTTAAGGCCCATCGGACCTCTTGCGTGAAGCTTCTGCGTACTGATGCCGATTTCTGCGCCGTATCCGAATTCAAACCCGTCGGTAAAGCGGGTTGAAGCATTGTGATAAACCGCCGCTGCATCTACTGATGTTAGGAAAAAGCGGGCGTTTTCTTCATTTTCGGTCAAAATTGCTTCTGAATGCAGCGTTCCGTACTTGTGGATATGTCTGATCGCTTCATCCAGATCACGGACGGTTTTGACGCTGACGACCGGCGCCAAAAATTCCGTTTCCCAATCGGGCTCTTCGGCCGGAACCGCCGAAGGAAGCAGCTCGCAAACCGCTTCATCCCCCTTGATTTGGACGCCTTCTTTTTCAAGCTTTTGAAGCAGTTCTTTTGCGTAGCGCTTCGGCCAGTTTTCGTGGATCAGCACCGTTTCGATCGCATTGCATACCGAAGGCCTTTGCGTTTTTGCATTGATGACGACTTGCTCAGCCATCTCGCTCACTGCCGTTTCGTCAATGAACATATGGCAGTTTCCTGCTCCGGTCTCGAGCACTGGAACCGTCGATTCGCGCACGACCATGTCGATGAGGTTTTTTCCGCCCCTTGGAATCAATACGTCCAAGTAATCATTTAACGTAAACAGCTGTTTTGCCGTTTCTTTGCTCGTATCTTCAATCAGCTGGACGGCATCCTTTGGAAGTTTCGATGCGCCGAGCGCTTCCTGTATGACGCCGACGAGCGCCTTGTTGCTGTTGATCGCAGACGAGCTGCCGCGGAGTATGCAGGCGTTTCCCGTTTTCAAGCAAAGGGTCGCCGCGTCAACCGTCACATTCGGACGGGCTTCATAGATCATGCCGACAACGCCGAGCGGGACCCGGACTTTCTCGATAAGAAGCCCGTTTTCTTTCTTGATCGTTTCAAGGCTTTCTCCAACGGGATCATCAAGATCTGCAAGAAGAAGGACGGCATCTGCAATATCGTTCAGCCGTTTCGGACTTAAGGCGAGACGGTCCAGCAGCGAAGGCGAAAACCCCTTTTCCTTGCCTGCGGCAATGTCTTTTCCGTTCGCCTCCAAAATGTCGTCCTGTTTTATCCGAAGCGCTTCAGCTATCAGACGAAGCGCTTCGTTTTTGCTTTCCGTCGTCTGATGTACAAGCTCGTCTTTTGCGATTTTCGCTTTTTTCGCTTTTTCGATCACTTCACTCATCTAAATCAGCCCCCTATTCGTTTATGCTAATCCAATCATCTCGATGGATGACTTCTATCCCTTTTTCGTGCTCGAATTCATCGCTCCGTTTTCCCTTTACTTGAAGAAGCTCTTCCGCCGAATACAGCGTCTGACCTTTTCCTGCCAAGCCGTTCGGTCCATAGACCTCGACGACTGCGCCTTTGGCAAATTCTCCGCATACATCCGTAACACCTGCCGGCAGCAGGCTGCTTCCGTTTTCGGCCAAAGCCCGTTCGGCTCCTTCATCAACGGTGATTTTTCCTGATACCGGAGAATGAAACGCAATCCACTGCCTGTGATTGTTCACAGAAGACAGATCAGACTGCCCGATGTACGTTCCGTCTCCTCTCCCTTCTAAAATCTGAATCAATTTGTCTTCTCCCTTCCCCGTGCCGATGAATACATTGACTCCGAGAGAAAGGGCTGTTTTTGATGCCAACAGCTTTGACCTCATGCCGCCCGTTCCGACTTTTGAACCGATCGAGCCGGCATAGCTTAATAGATCGTCAGTGATGTCGGCGATAAAATCGAAGCGCTTGGCGCCGGGGTTTTCAGCCGGATTTGAGTCATAGAGACCGTTGATATCCGTCAGAATGATCAGTTTGTCAGCATGGATCAATCCGCTCACAAGCGCGGACAGCATATCATTATCCCCAAATGTCAGCTCTTCGACAGACACCGAATCGTTTTCATTAATGATGGGCACAAGCCCTCTTTCGATCAGCTCCGTGATGGTCGCATAGGCGTTTCGATACCGCTCTCTTTTGGCAAAATCATTTCTCGTCAATAAGATCTGCGCGGGCATCAAACCGTGTTCGGCAAAGTGCTGGATATATTGCTGCATCAAAAGGCTTTGTCCGACAGCAGCAGCGGCCTGCTTTCCCTTTAAAGTGACGGGTCTTGCCGGATATCCGAGCCGGGAAAAGCCGGCCGCTACAGCGCCTGAAGAAATAAAAATCACATCATGGCCTTCTTTTTTCAGAGCGGCGATCGCCCGGACGTGGTCGCTGACCTTTGCTTCGTCAATCCCGCCCTTTGCATCCGTTAAAGAACTGCTCCCGATTTTAATGACAATCCGTTGTTTTTTCACGTTTTTTCCCTCCGAAATGATCAAGGCTTAAAACCAATAAAAAAAGCCCTTTTCATCCTGTAAAAAAGGACGAAAAGAGCTTTCCGCGGTACCACCTTCATTGAATGCGCAAAACGGCATTCCGCTTTCCCCCTGTAACGCCGGGATGCGCCTGGGTTTTCCCTCCAGGGCTCTTGAGGCAGGTTCGGCAGGTTTCATGTGGTGAAATGTTTCAGCATCTCATTTCACTCTCTTTCACAGAAAAAACTGCTTACTGGTCCTCTTCAACGCTCGCTGATTTTTTATTATTATGCCGAGGAAAACGGACGCTGTCAAGACTTTTTAGTTGAAGACGATCGTCTTATTGCCGTGCACGATGATCCGGTCTTCCAAATGCCATTTGACCGCTCTAGCGAGAACGCTTCGTTCAATCGTGCGGCCGATGTTTTTCAGCGCCTCCGCATTGTCTCTGTGATCGACTCGTTTTATATCCTGCTCAATGATCGGACCTTCATCCAATTCGTTTGTCACATAATGGGATGTGGCGCCGATTAATTTGACGCCTCTTTCGTATGCGCGTTTATACGGGTTGGCCCCGATAAAAGCGGGCAGGAAAGAATGATGGATATTGATGATTTTGTTCGGATGCGCCGAGACGAAGTCCGGCGTCAGAATCTGCATATAGCGGGCAAGAACGATAACGTCCGCGCGGTATTCTTCAAGCCATTTGAGCTGCTGCGCTTCGACTTCTTTGCGGATGTCTTTATTCGCTTTCATATAAAGAAACGGGATGTTGAGCGATTCAACGGTTTCCCTCGCATCCTCATGGTTGCTGATGACGGCAGCAATCTCCGCCATCAAATTGCCGCTCTGCCATTCCCACAACAGCTCATTCAGACAATGCAGCTCTTTTGAAACAAAGATGACGACCCGCTTTAATTCGCTTGCCGGGGCGATGCTCCATGTCATTTGGAAAGACTCAGCCACAGAAGCGAACATGTCTTTCATATTGCCGATCTTTTCGCGGATTCCCGGCGCTTCAAATTCGATTCTCAAGAAAAAGCGGCCGCCCTCGGGATCTGTCGTATATTGGCTGGATTCGATAATATTTGCGCCGTTTTCAAATAAAAACGAAGAAACCGCCGCAACGATTCCCGGCTGATCAGGGCAGCTTACGAGCAGGCGCGCTTTTTCACGATTGGTTTCCTGATATTGCTTTAACTGCTGTTTCATATACGATTTCATGTTTTGTTAAACCCTCTTTTTCGTAATCATAAACTATCTTTTCATTATACTGGAGTTTATTGAAAAATCAATTTATGAAGGCCTATTTTGCCAAAGATCAGCTGACAAGCTTCAACCCGACGGCAGATGCCAAAATAAGCGCGATGAAAAAGATGCGTCTGGCATCCTTCGGTTCATCGTAAAAGAGAATGCCTACGAGCGCTCCGCCCGCGGCTCCGATACCCGTCCAAACTGCGTATGCCGTGCCCATCGGCAATGCGTTCATCGCGAGCGAAAGCAGGAAAAACGAAGCGGCAAAACCGATGATCAACAGAAAAATCCATCTTAAGCGCTTATCCTTATGAAATTGGTTCATCATTGTTACGCCGAGCATTTCGAGCAATCCGGCGGCAATTAAATAGATCCATTCCATTACGATTCTTCCCCTTTCTCTTCTTGTGTCACTAGTTTCAGCCCGATCACACCGCACAGCAAAACGCCGATCAAGGCGAGCTTGACGATGTCGGCCGGTTCGTGAAACAGGATGATCTCACACAGCACAGTGCCTGCTGTGCCAAGGCCTGTAAATACTGCATAAACGGTTCCGACCGGCAGCTTCTCCCCCGCTTTCACCAATAGATAAAAGCTGGCGACGACGCCAAATGCCGTGCCGATCCATTCAATGGCCGTATCTGCGTGTTTCAGCCCGGTCACCCAAACAATTTCAAATAAGGCGGCCAGTACGACGCTTCCCCATTTCATATTCATTCCCTCCATTTCATTTATCAGCGCAAAGAAAAGCCCGGGTTTATCGATGGAAAACGATACTCCCGGGCTTTTATCCCTCCGTGTGCATATGAAGCTTCATATGTGTTTTCTCTCGGACCAGACCACATCAAAAGACGTGCGGAACCCTAGAAAACTTTAACGCTGTATTCTTCATGTACTGTATAGATTACCAGCCTTTTAGAACGAATTCAAACTCCGCGCTTGCGAAACGCATTAATCAATGCTTGAATATGCGCCTGATGATAGCGGTTATGATCCGACATATGCCAGATCCCCCAGCGGATCGTGGCAAGATCTCCTTCGTACGGGACGGTCTTCAGTAAATCTTCTTCCGTCAGTTGTCCGGCGGTGTTTTTCAACTCTTCAAGCACTTTGTCGTACCGTGACAATAATACGGACAGCGGAACACCTTTCACCTCAGGCAGGAGGCCGTTTTCATCTGTCATCGGACCGATCGCTTCTTCCAATTCCCGCGGCAGGTTCTCCTGCCTCAGTCTGAACACCCAGCGGGTGTCGACATTGATTAAATGGCTGATCAGCTGGGCGATGCTGTTTTGATCGCCGTGTTCTCCTTTATACTCAAGAAGCTCGGGGCTGATGCCGGAGACGATCGACTTCAGCCGCTCGACATTTTCACTGACGGCCGAATACAGAACCCCCACGGCCGGCGCCATCTTTTCGTCAGTATGCAAATCTTTGACAAATCCCATCCCCTTCACTCCTCTATCAAAAACGCTATCATGGCAAAATCTTAGCACCCGAACGTTCAGATTGTAAACTTTTTAAAAAAGCGGACATTCAGGTTGTCCGCTTTTTTCAGCTTATTTCAATTTACCCGCGCCGGCCTGCTGTTCGACGATTTCAGGTACGTCACTGGCAGCGTCGATTTTCCCGTAAAGCTCAGGTTTCCAGCCTACCGATTTTTTGATCGATGCGCTTTTCGCCTTATTATAGGTGCTGACAACATCGATTTTCGAGATGCTTTCTTGGTCATTTAAGAGCGTACCTTCTTCGTATAAAGCATCCCCTTTAAAGGCTTTCATCAACTTCTGAGGCTTCGTTTCCTCAGGCAGCTCAAAGTAGTTGTCCTCGGCGTAAATTTTTGAAGAATATCCTACGCCCCATAAGTAATCGTAGTTATTATCTGTGTTTTTAAAATAGTTGTTGTAAATGTGCACTTTTCCGTAGCGGACACGCGGTGCGCGCTCCTTGATGTTTTCATACATGTTATGGTGGAAAGTCACTCTCAAATGGCCTTTATCGGCGGAATAACTGTCGCTTGATCCGACAATCGTGTTTTTATCATGTCCTGAGAATACATTATAGGACACTGTGACAAAATCCGATTGTTTTTTGACGTCAAGCAGTCCGTCGTGATGCTGAAATTCGCGTCCGAAATACGTTCCATTCAATTCGTCAGGTTTGTTTCCGTCGTTGAATGAGCAATGGTCTATCCAAATATGTTCCGATTGATCGATTAATAGATTATCAAATTCAGAGTTCCAATTTCCATCGCTCCCGTCCGTCGGATCCCAGGCCGGAAAATAGTCGTACGCATTTTCGAATTCGATATTGCGGATGATCACATTTTCCGCCTGTTTGATTTGAAAACCTCCGCCGACGATTCTCGCGTCATCCCCTAATCCGATGATCGTCGTATTGGACCCGACATTGATGACGACCCGCTCTTTTTGATTTTTTTCTGAGCGGGCTCTTGCTTCCTCAAGCTCTCCTGACGGCTCCTTTTTCCCCCACTTATCGGGATCATACGCATTTAAATATTTCTCAAGGCTGTATTCGGGGTCCCGATAATCATCATAGCCTAAAGATTTATTTTCATCATCGACATTCAGATCAATCGTTCCCTTGATATAAATGATTTTCGGCGTATCGTTGGAGCCGTTGGCACTGTTTTTTCCGCCTAGCGCATCCACAAGCTCCTGCCGGTTTTCCACCGTATATACATGATCAGAGGAAGCCTCAGCACCTCCGGTCGTACCTTCGCCGTAAGCTCCCCAGCCGTCATTCGCTCCGAGCACTTCACGCCCGTGGTCTGCCGCGTGAACGGGCACGGAAGAACTGAACGCCAGCATGGCAAGCGCGATTAAACCAAAACCTTTTTTCATTTCATACACCTCATCCAAATTTTTTCACAAAAACTAATATATTTTACAGGAATACAAATAACAACATATTTCCCTCCTATTTTTCAGTTTTTCATTTTTATTCTTTTTATGACAATCATCCCGATTAATTCGATAAAAATCTTCCTGAAAGCGTAGAAAATCAAGATAACCAGATCGGCTAGTTATTTTTTTAGAATAATTCATCATTTGAAATCTCTTATTCAAAAAAAGTGTCGGCTCTGCCGGGTGCAAAAGAAAACCCCGTCTCTTTGTAAAAAGAGACGGGGTTGGCCGGCTTACCACGGCTTGTCCACCGCAAGGGCTTCGGCGAGAGCTTTGCTGTGCTTCCTGTGGCTTTTTCGTTCTTCAGCCCGCTGTTTGGCCGTTTGGTGGAGCATGATTTCTTCTTCGGTCTCAGGTACGACCTGCGGAACGGGCTGGGGATTTCCGTCTTTGTCTAACGCCACAAACGTTAAAAAGGAGGTGGCCGCAAGCTTGCGTTCCCCTGTGAGCAAATGCTCTTTAATCACTTTGACAAATACCTCCATAGACGTTCTTCCCACCCATGTTACGTAAGATTCGAGACAAACCGAATCCTCCTGGCCGATCGGTTCGAGAAAATCGACAGAATCCATCGATGCGGTCACCGTCCCGCATCTGGAATGCCTTGCTGCGGAAATCGAGGCGATGTCGTCAATATAGCTCATCAGCTTCCCTCCGAACAGCGTGTTGTGGTTGTTCGTATCAAGCGGAAAAACCCGGCTCGTTTTGACAACTTTCGATTCCTTGCAGTATTTTTTCTCCGGTCGATTCATGTTCCATTACTCCTTTGATGTCTTGAATGTGTTTGTGAAGTGGAATTTTCTTTATTAAACACTATTAGAATTCATTTGTCTAAAGTTTTTTATCCGGATAATCTGTAAGGTTTTCTTTCGAAAGCGTTTATTTCCTGAGCCGGGAAGGGAATAATGGCAGTATGATCGCGAGACGGGGGAGAGCATATGGATTCAGCAGTATCGAAAAAAAATGATAAAGCAAACTGCACCAGCGAATACGACATTTTGAAAAAAGTTGTGCTGTGCCGGCCGGAATATATGACGATTAAGGATGTCATCAATGAAACGCAGAAACACTTCCATGAAGAAAATATCGATATAACGATTGCCGTCCGCCAGCATGAAGCATTTGTCAAGGAATTGGAAAAGCGCGGCATCGAAGTAGTGCTGCTTCCTGCTTTAAGCCAATTTCCCGAGCAGGTTTTCACAAGGGATATCGGATTTACGATCGGGGAGACTGTTTTTACCTCCCGGCTCTCGGCTGATATCCGCCAGGGTGAGGAAACCGTGCTTCAGGAGTGGCTTTCAAAAGAAAACATCGCTTACCGTTCGTTAAACAAAGGCGATAAAATAGAGGGAGGCGACATTCTCATCGATCAGCATACCGTGTATGCCGGCATCAGCGAACGGACATCGCTTTCAGCCGTTCAGGAGCTTAAACGGCTGCTTCCTACACACGAAGTGATTCCCGTTCCATTTGAAGAAACCTTCCTTCATCTTGATTGCGTCTTCAACATTATTTCTCCGCACGAAGCGCTCGTCTATCCAAAAGCGCTGGGAAAGCGCGAATACAAGGTGCTTAAAAAGCGCTACGATATGATCGAGATACCTGAGCATGAACAGTTCAGACTGGGAACAAACGTGCTTTCCATCGGAAATCAAACCGTCATCAGCCTCCCTGACAATCAGGCGGTCAACAGACAGCTAAGGTCGCGAGGTTATACGGTTATTGAAGTCGACCTGTCGGAGATTATCAAGTCAGGCGGTTCTTTCAGATGCTGTACAATGCCGCTTGAGCGGAGCTGTACGTAAGGAGGCCGATTAAAGCGGCTCCTTTTTTTCTGCCTTTCTTTTTAACCTCTTCACGCTTCCCAAATATAAATAGAGCTTATCAAGTGTAACAAGATAAAGACCGATTAACAAACCCCCTGTGAAAGCTATGATTACAGCAGGTACAATTTTCAACATGATCCTTACAGCAGGTGCTTTCAGTAAGCCTGCATACATTGCCTTTAAAAGTAAAAGGAAAAAGATGACCGGAGTCAGCAGCGCCTTTGGAACGTGAAAGTGTTGAGGCAGCATTATAAAAAGCATGATGCTTAAAATGCCATGATTGCGAAACCGGCAATTTTCAAAACAATGTTTATTCGAAAAGCTTTAAACAAAGTTTTGCTTGCAGCCTCTAACAGCCGTTTATAGTAAGGGGCTATGTTCCGTGAAGTAAGCCGTTCTTCAATTTCAAAAAAGCGGTAGTCTATTTTTGGAATAGGGTGCTTTGCAGCAAAATCTTTAACCTTTGAGCGATTGATTTCGCATCCGCTCATTTTACAGCCGTCCGGCATGGCTTCTGCATCAGAAAAAGAGTACGTGAAAGAAGCGTTTGAACTTCGTCGTTGACACCGTACGCTTGATAAGGTCCTTTAAGGCGGCAGTTTGAAATTCCCGTCTACGGGCAGCACGCTTTTGCCTCGCTTCGTTTCCTCCATTCCCGAAACGGTAAATACCCAATTATGACTGGTGGCGTTCATCATATGTATCGGGATTTTCGCATTTTTTACACTGGACTTAATGGATTGCTGTTTCATGTATAAGCAATTGTCTCTCCGACATAATCCCTTCGTGAATCGGGTAAACACATTCTTAAATTTTGGGAATGGATGAGAAAAGTATGCAACCGTATGCTGCGTTGAACCGCGAGGAGACTCGTTTTGAATCGTTTCCAACATATCTTGACAGTCTTCATCTTTAATTTCAGAGCCCTGTTTTTCCTCGAGCATGTTCTTGAGGTGAAGGTAAAATAGCGCACCAATAATTGATCCTCCCGATACGGTAGAGATTACTTCTACATGACGAAGCAGTCCCATATCGGCCATTCTTGCAAGAACGCCGATATGAAAGAATGCGGCGCAAAAACCTCCGCCAGAAAGAGCCAAACCGAGTTTACCTTTCCTTTCTTCGAGCATCATCAAGTCTCCTTATTCAACAATTTCATTATTCTTTCGGAGAACATGATTTATGCTGTTCGAAAATACTGATCCCTATCTGGCCTGTACCGTCACCTTCACATCATCGGCCTCCTTTTTCACATCCCCGTCATACAAATGGCAGGCGACGAAGTGCCCTTCCTCAGCTTCCTTCAATACGGGCTTTTCCGCAGCGCAAATGTCCATCGCAGCAGGGCACCTTGTCCTGAATACGCACCCTGTCGGCGGGTCGATCGGGCTTGGAAGCTCGCCTTTTAAAATGATTCGCTTCCGTTTGTCTTCAATATCCGGGTCAGGAATCGGAATGGCGGACAAAAGCGCCTGTGTATACGGATGAAGCGGTTCTTTATACAATCGGGCGCTCGCCGTAATTTCAACCATGTGGCCGAGATACATGACGCCGATCCGGTCGCTGATATGCTTGACCATTGAAAGATCATGGGCGATGAACAGGAAGGTCAATCCTTTTTCTTTTTGCAGGTTTTTCAGCAGATTGACCACCTGGGCTTGCACGGAAACGTCGAGTGCGGAAATCGGTTCGTCGGCTACGATGAACTCCGGCTCCAGGGCGAGCGCCCTCGCAATCCCGATTCTCTGTCTCTGGCCGCCGCTGAATTCGTGGGGATAACGATCGGCAAAGCTGCGGTGCAGGCCGACCGATTCCAGGAGCTCGTCCGCTTTTTCAAGCCGCCCCTTCCGCCCTTCGTACAGGCCGTGGATTTCCATCGGCTCAAGCATAATGTCTCTGACCGTCAGCCGCGGGTTTAATGAAGCATACGGGTCCTGAAAGATCATTTGGATTTTGCGGTTGTATTGAAACGATTCGGATTCGTCCAATGCGTGGATGTTTTTCCCCCGGTATCGAACCTCGCCTTCGGTCGGTTCGTAAAGGCGCATCAGCACCCTGCCCGTCGTCGATTTGCCGCAGCCTGATTCACCGACGAGCCCGAATGTCTCCCCTTCTTTAATTTCAAATGAAATACCGTCGACCGCTTTGACCGTTTTGCCTTTCCCGGCGTCAAAATGCATTTTCAGACGGCTGACGTTCAGCAGTGTATTCCGTTTCATGCCGTTCCCCCCGTTTTTGGTGAAAAATAGCGCCGAATCGCGCACAGCTCCTTTTCATATACCGTGTCTTCGATGGATATGATTTCGATCGTTTTGCCGGTCTTCGGAGAATGAAGCATCTTTCCGTTTCCACAGTAAATGCCGACATGATGCACCCGGCCTTGCCCTTCTTCATATGCAAAAAACAACAGATCTCCCGGCTCCGGCCGGCTAAACGGAACTTCTCTGCCGCCCTTTGCCTGATCACCGGCATCCCGGGGCGCAAAATAGCCGTTCGCTTTCAGCATCGAATACGCAAAACCTGAACAGTCATAGCCAAATCCGCTCATTCCGCCCCACAGATAAGGCAGGTGCAAAAAAGCTTCTCCCGTTTGAACGATGTCTTTTCCCGAACCTTTTTCACCGGATAATGTGCCGGCGTCCTCTTTCCTCAGCCGCCTTGGCCCCAACGGCGTGTCGACTTGATACCAGGCGCTTTCTTCCCCGAAAACGGGCAGCGACGTGAGAAAGCTTAATTCGAACTCTCTCTTTTTCTCCTCCGTATATAAATAAGCGGTAGGCTTTCGGATGACGGCAAACGCTTCCGGCTTCACCCGGCGTTTTTTTGCCAGACAGGCTTTCGGCATCCAGCCCGGATAGCCGCGTTCATCCTTCGCCGACGGCTGTCCGGGGATCACGACCGCTGCCCAGCCGTCCCTTTCTTCAAGGACCAGCACTTCTTCACCGAACAGCACCTGTGTTTGAATGAGATTCGCCGTACACAGCTCAAGACGCTTCTCATATGTTAGAGAATCAAGCCATTCTTTTACATGGACGGGCCTCGAGAGCATTGCCTGATCGATCCTCCGCGGTGCGTCAGGATCCGTCCAGACGGTCGCTACTGAAACGGCTGCCGTATACACATTCATCGTATCGCCTCCCCTTTGATGCCTGATATGCCGAGCCCGGGTGCATCAGGCATCACAATCCTGCTGCCGGCGTAGCTGATTCCGCCTTCGACGATATCATCATTCAGCATCAGCGGCGCGTCAAAATCAAACCTTGTCACGTTTTTTTGGCTTGCTGCAAAGTGGGCGGCCGCCGTAATGCCGAGCCTTGTTTCGATCATGCTGCCTGCCATGCACTCGACTCCGCACGCTTCCGCGATCGCATTGATTTTCAGCGCCCTCTTGATGCCGCCTGCTTTCATCAGCTTGATGTTGATCAAATCAGCGCTTTTCGTTTTCAGCACCTGAAACGCCTCCTCCGGCGAAAAGACGCTTTCATCCGCCATGATCAGCGTATCGACTGCGTCTGTCACCCGTTTTAATCCTGCAAGATCACCTTTATGGACAGGCTGTTCGACAAGCTCAATCTCAAGCCCTTCATCCTCCATCTTTTTGATCGCTCTGATCGCCTGTTTCGGTGTCCAGCCTTGATTCGCGTCAAGCCGGATCTTCACGCCCGGCCCCGTCCGTCTGCGGATTTCACGGATGCGGGCAAGATCGGTCTCGATGTCGTCTTTTCCAACCTTTACTTTTAACGTGCGAAATCCGGCTTTTTCATAGCCGGCAGCGTCTTCGCCCATTTCATCCGGATCATTGACGCTGACGGTGAAATCCGTCTCCATCTCCTTCCTGTATCCTCCCAAAAATTGATACAGGGGAAGCCCGCACATCTGTGATAAACAATCGTAAACAGCCATATCAACGGCTGCCTTTGCGCTCGTATTTCCGCTCATCAGTTTCCCGATGTCGTGAAATATCGCTTCTGCATTTAGTAAACTTCGGCCGGTCAGAGCCGGGGCGAATACTTCCTTGATCGCGCTTTCGATGCTGTCAAGGGTTTCTCCGGTAATGACGGCAGTCGGCGGCGCTTCCCCCCAGCCCGCCGCATTCTCAGCCGACATTTTCACAATGACGGCTTCTGCGGTACGTACCGTTCTGAGCGCGGTTTTAAACGGCTTTACTAGCGGAACGGCAATACGGTATGTATGAATTCCCGTAATTTTCATGGCGGCCTCCTTTAAGAAACTCCCGGTTCGATGATGAGCTGCTTTTTATCGGCATCAAGCACGCCCTCCGCTCCGATCGGAATGGCAATGTTCGGAGAAGAGTGGCCGATCTTAAAGCCGGACAGCGCCGGTTTTCCTTCCGGAATGATATAGTCTTGAATAATGTCCTTCAACATCAGTGACTCATCGCGCTTTTTCGGAATGCAGTCATGAAAATCGCACAGCAGAAAGCCTGCGGCATCGGACAACTTCCCGGCCATTTTCAAATGGTTGAGCATCCTGTCAATTCTGTAAGGCTCTTCATCGATATCTTCAATAAACAAAAGCTTCTCTCTTGTATCGATTTCAAACGGCGTGCCGAGGGTCGTCACGAGGAGTGCGAGGTTTCCGCCGATCAGTCCGCCTTTCGCTGTTCCTTTGACGATTGCCTCTAAAGGCGACACTTCTTCGGTCAGGCTGAGCGTCATGCTGTGAAACAGCTGCTGAAATGACTGCTTTGTCAGCGGGTGGACGTCTTCCTTTCCGATGTCAGAGCTTAACATCGGGCCGTGGAATGTGATCATGCCGGTGCATTGCTGGATGGCAATATGTAAAAAGGTGATGTCTGAGTAGCCCCAAAAAATTTTCGGATGGTTTCTGATGATGTCATAATCAATCCGCTCTGCGATCCGCCCCGTGCCATATCCACCGCACGCACAAATGACCGCTTTTACGTCAGGGTCTTGGAACATTTCATGCAAGTCGTTGACGCGCTCTTCATCAGTTCCCGCCAAATAGCCGCACCTTTTGCCGACGGCGCGGCCGAATTTGACGCGGAGCCCAAGCTCTTTTAAATATTCGACGGCTTTATCAAGCCGTTCTGCGACGGGCGGGCTGGCGGGAGCGATCACTCCGACCGCATCCCCTCTCTCAAGTTTGCGAGGTGCTATTCTCAATGCTAAGTCCCCCTTTGTGAAAAAACCGCCCGAAAACTGTGCGAAAAGCGCACATGAATGTCCCGGGCGGACGTTTTTTTAGACTACGTTTTTTCGGCCCATTTCAGTTCGATATAGCCGACAGGATGGCGGATGATGCCCTTTACATTTTCCTTTTCCAAGTGAACCTGATTATAGAAATAGACCGGAATGATCGGCATGCCTTCAAACAGCAGTTTTTCAGCCTCGTGCAACAGTTGATCGCGCTTTGTTTCATCAGCTTCTTGTTTTGCCTCTTTAATCAGCTGATCATACGCTTTGCTGCTCCAGCCGGTCCTGTTCATCGAATTGCCGGTTTGAAAGCTTTCCAGGAAGTTGATCGGGTCGGCATAATCAGGCAAAAAAGAGCTTTGGGAAAATTGAAATTTGAGCGCTTTTTGCTCTTCAAGGAAAGTGTTCCATTCCATATTGGCCAGCTTCACGTTCACGCCCAATACGCTTTTCAGCTTTTGCTGAATCGCTTCGGCCATCTTTTTATGTTCGGGCTTTGTGCTGTATGTCAGCGTAACATCAGGAAGCTTCTCATAATGCTCTTCCTTCATTCCTTTTTCAAGGAGCTTTTTCGCTTCTTCGGCGTTAAATGTGACCAAATCCCCGCCTTCCTCGCGAAAATCCTTGCCGTTTGATCCTTTCAAGCCCGGCGAGACGAAGGCCCGCGCAGGTTTTTCACCGTTTTTCGTGACGTAGTCGACGATTTCCTGCTGGTCAACGGCCATCGCGAACGCTTTTCTGATGTTTTCGTTTTGGAAAGGCTCCATATTGACATTGAATCTGTAAAAATAAAGGCCGGCCTGGTCAAACACCTTCACCTCGTCAGATCCCATCAGCTTTTCACTCATCTCCGCCGGCACATAAGCTGTGTCAAGCTCGCCTGACTCAAACATTTGATAATCGGTATTTCTGTCATTGACCATCGCCCATGTGACTTTATCAAGCTTGACGGTATCTTTATCCCAATACGTACCGCTTTTTTTCATCGTCAGGCTTTCATCATGCTTCCACTCCGTCAGTTGAAACGGCCCGTTCCCGACGAATGTGTCAGCTTCCTCATGCCATTTCGGGTTTTCTTCGGCTATTTTCTTGTTGACTGGGAAAAAGGCCGGGTTTGAGACGATGCTTAAAAACGATTTTTGCGGGCTTGTCAGCGTGACTTTAAGCGTTTTGTCGTTAACGGCTGTAACCTTGACATCGTCCTTTGAGCCTTTTCCGCTGTTAAACGCTTCACCGCCCTCGATAACATATCCTAAAAATGCGGCGGATGAACCCGTTTTCGGATCGAGCAGGCGCTTCCAGGCGTATTCGAAATCGCCTGCTGTCAACGGATCGCCATTTGACCATTTCGCCTGCTCGCGGATTGTAAAAGTATATGTCTTTCCGTCATCGGAAATGTTCCATTTTTCGGCTGAAGCAGCCTCAGGCTCATGATCTGAGCCAAGCCGGGTGAGCCCTTCCATCAGGTTATTCAGCGCCTGCCATGACACATTATCAAAGCCGATCGGCGGATCGAATGACGTCGGCTCGTTTTCATTGTTCAGCTTTAGCACCTGTTCTTTTTCCGCATGGTTTCCTTTTCCCCCAGCATCCTGTCCTGCCTGTTCATTGGCCGTACATCCGAACAGCATGACGAGACCAACTATGACGATCAAACTGCTCCACCATCTTTTCATCAAATCCCCCCGTTTCATTTGTTAAGACGAAAGTATAGCCCGCTTGGCCCGTTCATCCTGAAGCCAGCAGCATACGTCATGCCCCGCCGACACCTCTGTTTTCACCGGATAGACCCTTTCACAGACCTCCATTGCGTACCCGCAGCGGGCGGTAAACGGACAGCCTTCAGGCGGGGAAAACAAATCCGGCGGCGTCCCTTCGATCGGAACGAGGTCTGCATCATCAAGGTCAAGCCTCGGCACGGATTTCAGCAGCCCTTTTGTGTACGGGTGCTGAGGATGATAAAAAATGTCTGCTCTCGTTCCCGTCTCCGCGATTTTCCCCGCATACATAACCGCGATTCTGTCAGCCGTCTGTGCGACAACGCCTAAATCATGGGTAATTAAAATGATCGCCACCCCGGTTTTCCGCTGAATGTCTTTAAACAGTTCAAGGATCTGCGCCTGTATGGTGACATCAAGCGCCGTTGTCGGTTCATCAGCGATCAGGATCTCAGGTTCGCAAATCAGTGCCATCGCGATCACGATCCTCTGCCTCATCCCTCCGCTGAATTGGTGCGGATATTGCTTTAAGCGCTCTTTCGGATTCGGAATTCCGACAAGCTCAAGCATCGAGATCACAGCTTTTTTCGCTTCGTCCTTCGTCACGTCCCGGTGCTGCAGGATCGCCTCTGCCAGCTGATCACCGACGGTCAAAGTCGGATTGAGAGCCGTCATCGGGTCCTGGAAGATCATCGAGATTTCCGCCCCTCGAATCGCCCTCATCTCCTTTTCAGGCAGACGGCACAGGTCTTTTCCTTTAAAGCGAATCGAACCGTCCGTGATCACGGCCGAATGCTTCGGCAAAAGCTGCATGATGCTTTGCGAAGTGACGCTCTTTCCGCACCCTGACTCGCCGACGATCGCAAACGTTTCTCCCTCATATAAATCAAAGCTCACGCCCCGGACGGCTTTGACCGTCCCGCCGTATGTCGAAAACGAAACATGCAGGTTGTCGACTTCCAATATTTTCTTCCGCAATCGTCATGACCTCCTCAGCTTCGGGTCAAGTGCATCATGAAGGCCGTCCCCAAGAACGTTGAAGGCGAACATCGTCAGCGAAATAAAGAAAGCCGGGAAGAACAGCCGCCACCAATGTCCTGACAAAATCACCGGCAAACCGTCGTTTGCCATAACGCCCCAGCTGGCGAACGGAGCCTGAATTCCAAGGCCCAGAAAGCTTAAANNCAGCGTCATCTGAACGATGATCGTCCCCATCATGTTCGGAAGCAGATTCCTTCTGATGATCCGCATCGTGTCCGCCCCAAACGTTTTCGATGCGAGAACGTGTTCATCATGCTTGACCTTCAGCACCTGCCCCCTGACGATCCGGGCCATTCCGACCCAGCCGGTGACGGTCAGCGCGACGAGAATCGTTCCGAGCCCCGGTCCCATAAGCACCATTAAAAGGATGACGACGAGTAAATACGGGAGACCGTGAAGGATTTCGATGACCCGCATCATGATATGGTCGGTGTTGCCGCCTTTAAGCCCTGCAATCCCGCCGTAAACAACGCCGATCGCAAAATCGATCAAAGCCGCCGTCACACCGACAAAAAGAGAAATTCTGGCTCCGTACCATGTTCTTGTAAACACGTCGCGGCCAAGCTCGTCCGTTCCGAACCAATTCTCTCCGGACGGGGGAAGATTTTGCTGTGAGAGCGATTGCTGTGTAACGCTGTGCGGAGACAAGACGGGTCCGAGAGCCGCCATGATGAAGAGGAATATTAAAATCCCTAGACCGGTCATCGCAAGCTTGTTTTTTCTTAAAATCCGCCAGGCGTTCTGCCAGTATGAAAGGCTCGGCCTTACGACAGATTCGCTTTCGCCTTTTTCATGTTTTTTCGGAACGAACCATTCGTTCGGGATATGCCCGCCCGGTGGCGCTTTATGTTCCGTGCGAACTGGGAGGCTCATATGTCTCACCCTTTCTTATGCAGTTTAATGCGCGGATCGAGAATTCCGTAGGCCATGTCGACTAGAAACAGCATAACGATGAGGATGATACTGTAAAAAACGGTGGTTCCCATTATGACGGGATAATCGCGGGAGTTGATGCTTTCGACGAAGTATTTTCCCATTCCCGGAATGGCGAAGATTTTTTCAATGACGAAGCTGCCCGTTAAAATCGCGGCTGAGAGCGTCCCGAGAATGGTAATGACGGGCATGAGCGCGTTTTTCAGCGCATGCTTCACGACGATTTTAAAAGGAGAAAGCCCCTTTGCCCTCGCCGTCCGGATGTAATCCTGGGTCAATACCTCTATCATGCTGGAACGCGTCAGCCTGGCGATGATCGCCATCGGCCCCATGGCCAAAGCGGCTGTCGGAAGCACCATATGCATCGGGCTCGTCCATGTCGACGGCGGAAAGATGTTCCAATTGACGGCAAATTGTTGAATCAGCATGGTTGCCATAATAAAGTTCGGAACGGAAATTCCGAGAACTGCGAGCGTCATCGCCAAATAATCGATGATTCCGTTTTGCCGAAGCGCCGCAAAGATGCCGAGGACGACGCCTGACAGAATTGCGATCACAAGCGCCGTCATCCCCAGTTCAAACGAAACGGGGAAGCCTCTTGCCAGCAAATCGTTCACGCTCTGCGACGGCTGTTTGATCGACGGGCCGAAATCAAACGTGACGATCGATTTCAAATAAAACAAATATTGAACAAAGAGAGGCTCGTCCAAATGGTAGTAAGCCTCAAGGTTTTGCTGCACCGCTTCATTTGTAGTCCGCTCCTCGTTAAAAGGAGAGCCGGGTATCACTTTCATCATCACAAAGGTCAGCGTCGTAATTACCAAAATGGTCGCCGCCATCGAGAGCAGCCGCTTGATGATGTAACCCGCCATTTTCCATCACACCTTCCTATGAAAATGTCGTTCTCATCGCAAGCTCTGTCATCACAAGCATCGCCTGGTAAGCTTCCAAAATGTCCTTTGCTTCATAGCGGACGATCGTCGTTCCCGGTTTGATGTCGGTGCCAGGCATCAAGTTCGCCCATTCCGCCTGACCGTAGTTGGCAAATTCGATGCTCAGCACCGGCCTGTCCGGAGGTGCGAGCGGTTTGATTTTATCCTTGTTTCGGAGCGCAAAGGCAGTCTGCTCTTTTAAAAGCCGCCCCGCTTTCTCGGGCGTCAGACATTTGACAGCCGAGCGGGAAATCGTCTCTTTGACGGCGGCCGTCGCCACGTTCGGAATGAGCTCCTCCGCTTCGAGCGCCGCCTGTTTGTCACCGGCTACCATCAGCACCGGAACGCCGTAATAGCCCGCGACATAGGCGTTAAATCCGAGCTCGCCGACGGCCTGATCGTTTATGTAAAAATGCCTGACGCCGAAGATCATGCTGTGCGACATGACGCCTTTCATCGACGCCCTTGCGTGGTAGCCGAGAAATATCGCTCCCCCGCACGTGTCATCAAGCCCCTGCACCATCGAAAACGGCTTGACGTCCCCTGAGATCAGCTGCGCTTCAGGATGAAGCCGTTCGATGAGAAGATTGTTCATCTTCGAATGGCTGTCATTGACAAGCACTTCAGAACAGCCGTTTTTAAACGCCTCTTCTATGACGTAATTGGCTTCATCCGTCATGATTGCTCTGCCCCGCTCATAGTTCAGCTTGCTGGAATCGACAAACGTATCATCCGGAAGCCCGGAAATCCCCTCCATATCAACAGACATATACAGCTTCATCAAAAACCCCCTGACAAATCTCTCAAATTTTGTATTATTTTAAGAATATTCTAACAAATTATATTAGAATTTTAATAGGATTGCAATAACTTTTGACAATTTTAGAAATTAAAGATCACAATGGAAAAGTGTAGAAATATATCGAGTGACAATGAAAAAAGGCCGCGTGCTTGCAGCCTCTCATTCATAAATCCCGTTTTTCCGGCGGTTAATTGCTTCGTTTATTTCCTTGTATTTCTCCATTGTTCTGAAAAATACCTCGTCAAACATCTGCGGCGCCGCCTTCCGGATTGCATCGGCCCCTTCGGCGGTGATGCCTCCTTTTGTCGCCACCCTTTGAAGCGTTTCTTCAAACGTCATTTGTTTTTCCAGTAAAAGTTTTCCCGTGCCGACTAAAGAATGGATCAGAAAGTCAAATGCTTCTTCCTTTGTCAGGCTGCTGTTCCTGAGTGCAGCCTGGGCGAATTCTTCAAAAATCGAAGCAATGAATCCAGGCGATGAGCTTGTTAAATTACTTGCGGCATCGATATCTGCTTCACGGATGTTTTTCACCGTACTAAATAAAGAGAGATATTCTTCGAGCCGTTTTTTGTTGTCTTCCGTCACCCGTTCCCCGTGCACGACAAGCGAAATACCGGTACCCGTCTCAGATGTCAAAGTCGGTATGTATCTTGATGATTGCCGGTCTGTCCATTTGTGAAGCTGACTGATCGTAACTGCAGCGGCAATCGATACGATATGCGCATCCTCCCGGAGAAAAGGGCTGATTTTTGTGGCCGCTTCTTCGACTGCCAAAGGAGGAACGCATATGAAGATAAGGCCGCATTCTTTTGCCAGCTCTTCAGCCGATTGGAAGGAAACGTTCGGATAGCGTTTCGCTAGTTCTTCCGCTCGGCTGCCGATCGTCCTTGTATTTACTGACACCATATGATCATCAATTTTTCCTTGTTCAAGCAGTTTGGACGCAATCATGTCTGCCATGCTCCCAAACCCGATAAAACCGATTTTATTCAACGTATAACACCTCAGGGAATTTTTTGTACACAATCCGTCAGGCGGCCCTCCTTCTATATTACCCTGTTTCTTTTACAATTTCCCACAATCTTTTCATGTTTATCCCACACTCTTTGTTTATGATGTATGCATCAAAGGTTATGATAACAATAGGAGCGTGGAGAACATGGAATACAATAGGGAAAACAAACGTGAACCCAAAAATGAAATCATCATCCCTGAACATCAGGCTAGTCACACTGTCAATCGTGCGGAACAGCAAAAACGAAAACTTTCTTGGCTGACGCCGATCATCAGCGGCATCATCGGAGGAAGCCTTGTCCTCGGCGTCACGACATTTCAGCACAGCGGAACCGAGAAGACGACATCGGCCGCGCAAACACAAACGGCGGATACGACGACATCTTCCTCGCAAAATACGAAAACCGAAAAGCTGTCAAGCTCAAGTTCGACAGATGTCTCAACAATGGTCGAAAATGTATCGCCGGCCATCGTCGGCATCTCAAATTATCAAAAACAATCGCAGAGCGGCATGTTCGGCTTTGAAAGCAGCGAAAACGGAACAACCAGCGGAAGCTCAAGCGAAGAGGAAACGGGCACAGGTTCAGGCGTCATTTATAAAAAAGCGAACGGAAAAGCTTATATCATTACAAACAACCACGTTGTCGAGGGCGCGAGTAAGCTGACGGTTTCCCTTTCAAACGGAAAAGAAGTGGAAGGCAAGCTGGTCGGCAGCGATTCATTGACAGATCTTGCCGTTGTGGAAATTTCTGCTGCCAACGTTGAAAAAGTCGCAACATTCGGCGACTCCTCAAGCCTGAAAGCGGGCGAGCAGGTCGTCGCGATCGGGAACCCGCTCGGCAAAGACCTTTCCCGCACCGTGACGCAAGGAATCATCAGCGGCGTAAACCGGACCGTTTCCGTCGATACGTCAGCTGGCGAAACCGAGATGAACGTCATTCAGACGGATGCGGCGATCAATCCGGGCAACAGCGGAGGAGCCCTGCTCAATAAAAAAGGCGAAGTGATTGGCATTAACAGCATGAAAATCAGCGAAACCGGCGTTGAAGGAATCGGGTTTGCGATTCCGAGCAATGACGTCAAGCCCATTGCAGAGCAACTTTTGTCAAAAGGCAAAATCGAACGACCGTATATCGGCATCAGCATGATGGATCTCAGCCAGGTTCCTGAAAACTATCAAACAGGCACGCTCGGACTGACCAGAAGCCAATTAAACAAAGGCGTCTACATCGGCCAGGTCGCGTCAGGATCTCCTGCTGAAAAAGCGGGTCTAAAAGAAAATGATGTCATCATCAGCCTGAATGGCAAGGAAACCGATTCTGGAAGCAGCCTTCGCAGCATCCTCTACAAGGATACGAAAATCGGCGAAACGGTGAAAGTGACGATCATCAGAAACGGCAAAACGATGACAAAACAAGTGAAGCTTGATCAAAAAGAAGTAACTTCTTCTTAATTCAATACGCATCCCCCCCCCGGCTGCCGGAATAACCGGCGGCCTTTTTGCATAACAAAAAAATCAAGGCCCGAAAAAGGCCTTGACTTTTCTATTATTTGATCGGTTTCAGACGGGCTTCGATTTCGTTTCGCCTGTTTTCCAGATACGGAGGAAGCGCGAGGCTTTGACCAAGCTCATCGATGTCTTCGTCAACGGCAAATCCGGGACCGTCTGTCGACAGTTCAAACAGGATGCCGTTCGGTTCTCTGAAATACAGCGCTTTGAAATAATAGCGTTCCACGATGCCGGAATTGGTGAAGCCGTGCGCGCTGATGGTTTCATGCCATTTTTGCAGTTCTTCCTCATCTTTGACGCGGAATGCGACATGATGGACGCTTCCTTTTCCCGGGCGCTCCCTTCTGTGGTCTTTCGTCTCCGTGATGTGGACTTCCGTCGCGGCCCCGCCTTCTCCTGATTCAAAAATGAGGAGCTTGCGGCCGGTGTCCGCGATGGTTTCTTCAGCAATCTGCTGAAAGCCGAGGATGTCTGTCAGAACTGATGCAGTCGGCGCCTGATCAGAGACCGACAGCTCGACCGGGCCGAGTCCCCTGATTGCATATTCTTTAGGTATGACGCTGTTTTTCACAGGCACTCCTATGTCTTTACCTTTTTCATCAGCAGCGAGAATGATGTTTTGGCCTTCATGATCTGAAAAACTGAGAATGCTGCGCCCTGCCCGCTTTGTGATGTCTCCGCGGCGAATGCTGAGCTCATCGAGGCGTTTTTCCCAAAACCGGAGCGCCTCCTCCCCCGGCACGCGAAGCGATATCGAAGAAATGCAGTTTGTTCCTTCTATGCGGCGCGCGAGCATCGGAATCTCGAAAAACGTCAAATCCGATCCCGGAGTCGCCACCTCATCCCCGTAAAACAAATGATACATGGTCGGATCATCCTGATTGACCGTTTTTTTGATAAGCTTCATTCCAAGCCCTCTCACATAAAAATCGAGATTTTTTTGCGCATTTGCCGTTAACGCAGATACGTGGTGAATACCGTGTACTTTCATGTAGATCCTCTCCTATTCAAAAATATCTCGAATTCGAGATATATCTTATGTCCAAATTATGTGATTTCGCGGCAAAAGTCAATCGATTCGACTCGACCGAAAAAAACCTAACAATAACTATTTTATCAGCTACTAAAGTTCGTTTATAA
>NZ_JBALMR010000107.1:0-1563 GCF_036963165.1 Bacillus sp. JJ675
CTCAGCTTGTAGAGAAAAACATGTTTTTTCCTACAAGCTTTTTTATTTCATAAAATTTCTTGTTCATTTTTTAATCTTTATAAAAGGAAAAAGCCCTCCCACACACTTAGCCAAGCTTGGCTAAGTGTGTGGCAATCTTCTTCATATTCTGGCAAGCGGCGGTGAGGAGAACTTGTTCGCTCACATTTTGTTTTCCCCTCAACCGGCAGTAGCGAAGCCCATGCAGCTGTTTTGAATCTGCAAAGCTCCGCTCTATTTTTTCTTTTCTTTTTTTGTAGAGGATTTTTCCGGAGTCGGACAAACGATTTTGCCTGACCTTTTCTTTATGGTCCTCCCATATGTGTCTTGAGACGACCTTCTGGTGGTTTTTCGATCTTGTACAGTTTTCAAGCAGAGGGCATGAGACACACTTTTCAGGGTTGGACTTATAAAATCTGTTGCCTTTTCGATCTGTTGTTGAGTATAAGAGTGTTTGTCCGTTCGGACAAATGTACTGATTTTTTTCACGGTCATAATGAAACTTCCACTTCGGAAACAAACCTTTTGTAGGATGAAAGCGTCTATGAGCAATAACGCCAAAAATTCGACGGTCGGACAGTCCTTTACAGATTGGAGTTGTCAGATAGCCAGAATCAAGAGCGACGGCTTCAACTTGAAAACCAAATCGTGCGATTTGGTGGTCTAATCGATCGAGATAAGGCGCAGAATCATGGACATTACCGGGCGTTACATAGGCATCGGTGATGATATTGAATTTCATATCCGTTGTTCGGTGATCTAAATAGAAAAAACCTTCAGGTTTGTTTTCACGGTAAAGATAGCCGCTTTCGGGATCAGTTGTACTATGACGAATTTCCTTTTTAGTTTTCACCTCCTCTTTGGCTTTTAAAGGCTTTTTTCCGCGTGCTTCCCGATCTTCTTGGACGGCTTTATCCAAGTCCTTTATATAGTTTTGTGTATCCTGCTCAATCGTTTTTCGCGTATATTTATGCTTATTGGCATTGGCTTTGAGGTGAGTTGAATCTGTGAAAAGGACACGGCCTCCTACCATATCATGATTAATGGCCTGAAGAACGATCTCATCGAAAATGTCTTGAAAAATGGTCGTATCTTTAAAGCGTGTACGTCTATTCCAACTGATGGTTGAATGGTGAGGAACTGGATCGTTGATGTTTAACCCTAAAAACCATCGGTAAGCCATATTATAGTAAATTTCTTTTTCGAGCTGTCTTTCTGAACGGATACCGTAAAGGTATCCGATAAACATCATTTTGAATAAAATCAACGGATCAAGTGAGGGGCGGCCTTTATTTTCGCTGTAGTAAGGTTTAACCTTTTCAATGATAAAAGAGAAATCGATGTACTTGTCAATTTTACGAAGCAGGTGATCCTCTTCAACAAGCTGATCAAGCAATACAAATTCAGCTTCGTTCTGGGAAGAATTCCTTGTGTAGAACATGAACAGACACCGTCCTTTTAGAAGGCTTTTCTTTATTATAAAATGGTGAAATGGATAATTTAAGGGAAAAATGAAAAAGGCTGTCGATTTTCTCGACAGCCTGA
>NZ_JBALMR010000108.1:0-9186 GCF_036963165.1 Bacillus sp. JJ675
AGCCACCCTTTCATCGAATCTATACCTTCCCATAAACCGTTGACTATATCAGCGCCTACATCAAAAATTTGGCCGCTGTTATCTATAATTGCGCCGGCAATTTCACCGACAATTTCCATACCCACTGAAAATAATTCCGGCAGCATTTGCATGATCCCATCAACTACCGCCATGAGGATCTGCATCCCGGCATCCAGTATTTCAGGAAGATGTTCTATCAAAGCCTGCGCAATAGCAAAGATGAGCTCTATCGCTGCCTCAATTAATTGCGGTAGGTTTTGGAGAATCCCGTCAATAAGAGCAAGCAATAACTGAATCCCGGCGTCAATGATTTTCGGTAGATTTTCGATTAACGCTTGCGCTACAGTAACGACTAGATAAATCGCCATTTCGATGAGCTGCGGAAGAATTTGAATGATGCCGTCAATCAAACTAGTTAAAATTTGAATCCCTGCGTTAATGATCGTTGGTAAATTTTCAAGGATCGCGTTTGCAAGTGCGAGAATTAACTGTAACGCCGCTTCGATCAGTTGTGGAAGAACCTGGATAATCCCAGAAATTAACGCATTTAAAATTTGTATTCCGGCCTGGATAATCATCGGCATAAGCGTTACGATCGTATTAATCAGCGTCGTCAGCATTGTTGTCGCCGCCTGGATGATTTGCGGCAGCGCCTCGACTATTCCTTCGATTAGCGAAGTCAAGATCAAAATGCCGGCACCGATCAACGCGGGTAATAAAGTGACGATCGTCTGGACAAGCGAATCGATAAGCTGCGTTACGGCCGCTAGAATACTAGGTAGTGATTGAGTAAATCCGTCTAGCAAACCTTGGATAATCTGAATACCCGCTTGTAGGAGAATAGGGAGATTCTTTACGATCATGTTAACGAAAGAATCAACGGCTTTAGTCGCTGTTTCGAGAATCTTCGGCATATTCTGCTCGATACCTTTCGCGATCGCCGGCAAGTATTTCGATCCTGCGACCATTAATCCCGGAATACCGCCGATTATGATTCCGATGATATTCGGAATGAATTCCGCTAATCCTGAAAAATCTCCGTTAAAGGCGTCGGTGATCGTCTTCTTCAGATCCTCGAATGCGCCTCGGATAATTGCGACTCCTTTGACGACAACATTCGCAACAGAAGGCGGCAGGAGGTTGTGAAGCGCGATCGATCCTTGCGTAAAGTCTCCGGTCAGCGTTTCGGCTAGGCCTTTGAATAGGGCGGTCAAGTTTTTTACTACCGGAGTTACTTTCTGCCCCAGTTTGTTTCCTAAATCCTGAAGTTTTCCGCGGATCATGTCGCTATTCTTATAGACGTAGGCGAATGCGGCTGCTAATGCGATAACGGCGCCTATTCCCAGCGTGAACTGAAACATCGTTAACAAAAGAGCTTTTCGGGTTGTCCTGAGTACGGTTGCGAGTGCACCGAGACTGGACGAGAAGGACGCGACTGCCGTTACTGAGGCCGCGGAAATCGCTATAAAGGCTACTAATCCGGTAACAACGGCCGCAGTTACTGCGATAAATTTCTTCGTACCGTCACTCAGTTTGTTGAAGCGCTCAGTTAAATTAGCGATCTTGTCCGCTGCGGCCGAAACATAAGGCGCAAGCTGATCCCCTATTGTTGTTGCGAAAGATTCGAACGCACCGCTCAAATGCTCAAGAGAACCGCCGATTCCTTCTTTCATTTGTTTCGCGGTTTTCGCTGCTGCACCGCTGGAGTTTTCTAGCTCTTTCGTAAACTCGCCCAACGCGTCAGGCCCCTTCGAAACAACCGCCATCATTCCGGTAACTGCTTCAGTACCGAATATGCTTGCGAGAGCCGCTGATTTCTGAGCGTCGGTCATGCCCGCCATACCTTTTTGTAGCTGGCCGATAATGTCTTTTAATGACCGGAAATTACCCTTTTGATCGACTGTCGTTACACCAAGATCCTCCAATGTATTTGCCGCCCGCTTTGGTGGATCAACCAGCCGCAGTAAAGCAGATCGTAGCGTCGTCCCCGCCTGCTCGCCTGCAAGTCCTGCGTCAACCATGATACCGGTTGCGGCGGAAAGTTCCTCTAATGATATACCGAGCTGCGCCGCCGGTCCCGCTGCGTATTTGAAAGCGTATTGTAGCGATGTCATACCAGCCGCTGACTTGTTCGCAGTCATCGCCAGAACGTCCGCAATTCTTCCGGATTCGGTCGCTTTCAGATTAAAAGCATTTAAGGCTGATGTAATCGTGTCACTCGTCAAAGCAAGATCCTCGCCGCTGGCTTCTGCGGCGGCTATAATGCCAGGCATGGCTCCAATGATCTTATTGGCATCGAAGCCTTTTGCGGCAAGTTCCGTCATAGCTTCCGCGACCTGGGACGATGTCTGCGTAGTCGAAGCGCCTAGTTCTAACGCTGAATCCCGCATTTTCTGAAAATCGCTACCGGTAGCCCCAGCGATCGCTCCAGCTTTTCGCATAGCCGTATCAAATTCGGCTGATTTCGCGACGGTTGCGGAAAGGCCGGCAGCCATTCCGGTAGCCGCGGCCCCAAAACCTAGCGCCATTGATCGCGAAAAACCTGATATTTCTTGTCCAAAAGAAGATATCCGCGATTGTGCCTCAGACAAAGAGCGAGTCAGATCCGTAATTGTGGCGCCTATTCGTACATTAATAGAATGGTCCGCCATTATTCACCAAACCTTCTCTCGAACTCGCTGTAAATGCGTGCGGCCTCTGCCTCTAACCGTTGTGCCTCTGCGTTTTCTCTGCGGTAAAGATGGTCGAAGGCTTCGCCAACTGTTTCGAGATACGCGATCAACAAATTAACCGGTTCCTGATCGTTTTCTTTAAAAGTCATTCGTTTAAGTTTACGAGCGTGCCGATTTGCCAGATTTCTTGCGCGTTTCATTTCGCTAAGGAAAGCCTGGCCGTATTCCAATTTCCCCAACTTCGGTTTAATTTCTTTGTCAAATTTCTCTGCTACTTTCAGTGCAATCAAATTCGCCTGACGAAGATTATTCATTTATCCGATTCCCCCTTCTAAAATAAAAAAAAGCACCCTGGTTAGAGGTGCTTCGTGCATTATTCGATTCTCCCGCGTTCCCATGCTCGTTTTACTTCATCCTCAAAAATTCCGTATTTGTTTGGCCCGTTATCTCGATAAGTATAGATCGGATGATGGACTGATAGGCCCGGTTCATTTTGCTGCGCAATGTGGTCGGGTACATCTATCTCCTGTACAAGGTCATAATATTTTTTCTGACCGTCGGTAATTAAAAGGTCATAGTACGACTTGGCTGCCTCAAGATATTCTTGCTTCGCCTTTGCAATACGTTTCAGCACCTTTTCCTCATTAGCGTCTCTGTTTGCTCGAATTTCATCTCGGGCCATCTCTAAAATTTCGATTTTGAGGCGGCTTTTTTTACCACTATTCAACCCGAAAACGATGTTTTCGCGCTCCTTTGCCCCGTTTAATTCTAGCTGTAACTCGGCAACCCTTCGGCGAGCTTCTCTTTCTTTCGTCCTGTTCGCATCAGAAGGATTGTCCGCCAGTTTCGCAATAGCTGACTTTAGCTCGACCTCGGCTTCCGCCAACTCATCCGCCACTTTTGCATTATAGCCGCGAATTTTCTCCGAGCTGCTTGCCGCCTTTTCTTCTAGCGCCTTCAATTCCGATATTTTTTCCTGTAGCTGCTTAGAAAATTTCACCTAACCGTCTCCTTATCGAATGATTTTTTGAGAATTAAAAAAGAGATCGCGAAATATCTGCCATCTCCCTTTGACCGTCTTATTTTGTTCGAGTGAATCTAACGCATTGTCCAATGTTGCTACTTCCTGCCATGTCGCGTCATCGCCGCTGAAATCCGCAGAAGCCAGCTCGTAAGATGCGAACCGTTTTAGCATCCTGTTTGTCGTCTGACATAATGTCGGGTGTATCGGCTCATCGATTCCCATCGTTTCAAAGACAATCGGCTGTAACAAAGGATGGTCGACGATTACCTTTAGCGATATTACACCCTCGATCTTAGCTACCGATCTCAGCGCCCTTTGAAGCGCGATATGTCCGCAGTAAGACATGTCGTTACGTCGTCTCCCTAATGCGAGAAATGTGCCGGCTGCCTTCTCGCCTTCGAAATTGTGAAGCGTATATGAATAGACCGTCTCACGACCATCGCTTGCTTGCGTTAAATAAAGCGTGTAGTTCATTCGGCTTCCTCACTTTCTAACGCCTGGATACGTGTGTCGATTCGCATCAATTCCGCCGCCTCACGACCTGATCCGGCGTATCCCCTGTAATTCGCTTTCTTTTCCTCGTATAAACTTCGGAGTTCCTGCGCGGTCATCCCTTCGTATGGATCTGAAGGTCGGCCGGCCTCGTAATCGCCGTTTGAAATTTGTGAAGCCAGGTCTATGACTGCTCGTTGGGCTTCCCGGTACTCTGATTCAGTAACTGTACGAGAAGGTTTTAGTGTCCCTTCGTATTTGATCACCGTTTGTTTTGCATCAATTAGCTGCCGTTCCAGTTCTGCCCTTTTTTCTTTCCATTCACTCATTCGAAATCCCCTCATTTCTGATCGCTCTTTCTTCTTTCAATAGTTCGGCCTCATATTCTTCAACCGGCGTTTTTACAGGCCCCTCTATTACAAACGCGTCCTTTGCCCCGTAATGATAGGCCGAATCTGTCGCCGAATTAAACAGCTCTCGGCGAAATTCGAGATCGGTCAACCCGTCGCCGCGGCTTACGGTCGAAAACACGATCAGGGAGTCGTCACGGTCCGTCACCTTATATGTGCCTTTTTCTAGGTCCAGTTTGATAAAAGCGACACCACCGGGCAATAGGTCCGTAAAGCTGCCGGCTTTTGGCTCGCGAATATATGTCGTTTCAGCCGTACCGTAATCTCCGTAATGATCGAACATTTTTAAGACGCAGAACATGCCGGTTCCCCCTTTTCGCAAACGATCGTTGCTTCTTCTTCGTAAGCTCGACATTCTAGCACCGCCCGCGAGACGTTTAGGTCACGGGTGCGGCCGGATGATCGGCGGATGATTTCTCCCGTTTCTGCTCTAACTGTGATCGCCTCTGACGGTTTTACATAGATAAATACGTCATACAAGCAAATACCCCCTAAAAGTAGGTGTAATGAACAGATATTCGTTGAAAATGAAAAGAAACAAGCCCTCGAAATCTAGTCTTAATAGGAATAGTCGCGGCGACATAAAAACCGCTTAAATCCTTCGATTTCCTTAAAAACTTGATACGCGAACATCGAACATCCTCTCGGCTGCTCGGCGCTGTTCAATCGGGATTTTAAACTGGATGCCTACGAGCCTATCGTTTTTAAAATAGTCGGCTACGATGACCCAATCCTTTTTATATCGCTTCACGCGCCGAATCAATTCCTTGTCTTCCGTGTACCCAAACAGCCACCCTTTGCCGAACTTCCATAGATCATTCATGTCTCAACCTCCGTATTTTGGTAGAATTCAAGTAAATCGATGACTTTTTCCGGAGTGAGTTCCAGAAATTCCGAAAACCTTTCGGCTACCTTATCCGGCAACTGGCGGGCGCCCGACTCAATCATCGAAACCATAGACTCACTAATTCCTGTGATTCTAGCCACGTCTTTTTGAGAAAGCCTATAAATTTTCCGTATTTTGCGTATCGTTGACCCGCTTAACATATCACTGCTCCTTTCTTGTTTGTGAAGGTTTCTTCACTGATTGCATAAAAATAGCACTAGACAATGAGCCTAGTGCTTTACCCTCTCATATATACTTTTTTACTGCGGCTAAAATTGACCTGCTTCATCGCCATTATATGGGACAATACATTTTGCTTTTTTCTTCCCTCCTATTTGTTGATCTCGATATTTTGCTGCAAGCATGATCTCTATCTTCCTATCGGTTGCCAAATGTTCATACTTCCAAGCGCGCTTTAACATTTCCCTCTCGCTTATCCAAAAAGGATAATCAAGCCACCAAATATAAGCGCTCTCTATACCATCCAATTTCTTTTCCTTCGGATTTAAAAGAGCTTTATCAGCGCGTTTCATTGCCCGCCTTAATGTGTCGAGGTCCGTTTTGCACCCTTTCGAACATGTTTTACTGTTATTAGGCTTCGTGCGGTCCTTGTAATAGTAACCACAGTACGCGCATTTCTTTATTCGTTTATCAGTCGGATCGTGCAGCTCTCCTTTTAACAAGCTATTTATTATAGGCAATGCACTCTCTCTCGTTTGATTCTCGACGAACTCCGCCGCAAACTGGACGGCTCCTTCTCCTGGGTTTCTAAAAGTTTGGATGATATTTTTCGGCTGACCCAAATGATTCGCCCCTTATAAATTATTTTCTATTGAACTTTTTGAATTCTGCGTCTAGCTGTGGTGTATTTTTGAAGATAAACACAAGCCTGTCTCCGTACTTCCGACTCGGCTCAATGTCTAATAGTTCGTAGCCCTTCTTTAGAAGATGTCTCGCGATTTTCAGGCTTAAAATAGCCTTAGTTGGTTGATCTTTCATCCCGTCCCCCCCCTATCAAATTTCATATGAAGCCCACGCTTTTAATAACGAACGCATTCTTGAAGAAGGTAAATATAGACTAATAGGTTGTCCGTTCCTAATTCTCGACCTCCAGATCCATTGGAGTAAATCAGATACGGCGAGAAGGTCGTCATCGACAGTTATAGTCTTTTCCTGCCCCTCAAAAAATTGTTTTTCTTCCGGGCGAATAAATCGGTTGTACATAAAAGCTAATACCGATCTATCCGCATAATCATTTGTCGCTCTGATATTCCATTCAACAAAGCTCTTTGCGAAGCCAGGACCCTTCAAAGCGTCCATTTTTGATTTTAATGTGGTCCACAGGATTTCTTTGCCTTTTGCCCCTTTGATATTTCTTAGGTAGTTGTTCAGATTGTTCTTTATTTTTTTAAGTGTTTGGGATGAGTAGCTTTTGAGACGATTAGAACTTAGCGCATATCTTGCCTCGCCTATCTCATTTAAAGGGCCGTCGTATAATTCAATGAGACTAAAAATTTCCTCGCGTTTCTCAGACAAACGATCATATGGCACTACCTCCCCGTTATCAAGGGATTGTTTCGAGTACTGTATATCAAATAGATCAAAATAACATCGTTGAATCTGTGCATCAAAAAGATAGGTCATAATAAACGTTTTATCAAATGCCTTAAATACTCGCGGTGGAAACGTCCATAAGAGCAGTCCTTCCCCAAACTTATATAAGTTGCCAGCGTTAGCAAGCATTTTTATATCGCTGAATCGACCAGAATCATAGCCGGTGTCTATCCATACAACTTGTTTTGTATCTTCCTCGATCTTTATTAGGCCGCTAGACATGAGAGCTGATATATCCGCTTTACCGATTTCGGCGCGCTCGACAACGGACATAACTTCGTCTAAGATCAAAGTGTAGTTTTCTTCCTCTATTAATGAAATCAATTCATCGTCAGCCGAACGGAAAAGGGCGTGAGTCGATGCGATACTATACCCTTCCGCGATCAATTCCTTTAATGATCGGAGCTTTGATCCTTCGCCGTTCCGATTGTTAGGTTCAAGCATCTTTCGTCCAGTTACGTTTTCTCTGATTCGCTTCACTTCATTAAGAAAGGGCGTGATATAGATGAATTTTTGATCGGTGGGTGCCTCGTTCATATACTTGATCGCCCAGGTAGTTTTTCCACTTCCCATCATTGAATCAATTACTTTAATTTCCATAGTACACCTCTTTTTCTTTAATTTATTAAAGCGATGACGCACGGCTACATTATAGCGGTTTTATCGATTCTCTCTTTACGGAAATTCTTCGAAAACCCTTACGTATCAAGGCTTCCAGCGATTGTTTATCACGTTTGTTCTGATAAAACATTGCGCTCATATTCATTTCATTCATATTCGCGCAGATATTTTTTAAAAAAATTAATCGCGATAAAGTATAGCAAGACAAGTGTTTTCATTGGCTTGCACGGTAGTGAGCTTGCGAACGGACGTAAATCTTTAAAACATACCGTCTCATTCTAGCGAATGATCCGGACCATCTAGGACTATCCTGAATCTATTTTTACCACCTTTTTAGGCTTTGTTAAGAGTCGCAGCATCCTGTGAACAAACTGGCTTTCCAGTAGAGTAATTTTGTTTTTCATTTTGTGCTTGACAATCCTCCTTTTTGCGATTATAATTGCATTAGATTATAAGATGGGTGATTTGTAGACTAAAAAATTTTCACCCGTACTTAAATAGATTCGAATTGGAAAAGACGCCTATGTCCGTCGAATCTAAAAAATATTTATTTTTTTCGCACCCGGAAAACCATTCGGCTCCGGATGCGTATAGTCTGCTAGATTAATATCGGCCATTAAATTCGAATGTTTAGCGTTTCAATTAAATTATTTCTGATAATTTTAAAGACGAATTGAGTTGTTCCCGCAACCGTTCGTCTTGTTTTATTTTCCTCTGTAAACGCTCGCCCACTCGATCAAGCTCTAACGAATCTTTAAGCGAATTAAGCCGGCAAAGCTCGCCCTTTATCGTTCTGCGGCGCTGAAGTATGTTCTGAAGCCCCTTCGCCAGGTAATAACCGCGAACCACATCGAAGTTACCTTTTTCGATCTCGTGATACTTGTCGGATAGTTCTCGATCAATTTCCGACTGCGCCGCTCGCAATCTATTAAAATCGTGCTCTATGTCGGCGGCAACTGCGGTTAGACGCTCGAAATGAATCTCGGCCAAAGACCGGTTATCCTCTTCTTTTCGGAACAAGTGTTCAATACGACTCATATGAAGACCTCCCCAATTTAAATCCAATTCGAACGAAATCCGTAAATGACATATTTGCGAGCTCAGAAACATCGATTTTGCGGAGGTCTGCGTCGAACCTTGGATCTCTTATCGTGAAAAATTGCGGGTGATTGTCTTCGTACAAATGATAGCCGTCGTCCTGCTTGTCGAGCTGATCCGTTTTATAGAACTCAAGCTCATCGTCATCCAAACACAGTCCGATGATGTCAGGTCCGATTAACCAGGCGTCCGATATTTCGTGTATTTCTTGTTTTGTATCGAATGTTTCCCCGTGATAATGCAGCTTTACTGCTTGCGGTTGAAATTTAGCCATCATGCCGTACGCACCTCCTGACCGAATAGCTCTCGCGCTGCCGTGACGCCGATTTCGGCACAGCCTGCGAATGC
>NZ_JBALMR010000109.1:0-20004 GCF_036963165.1 Bacillus sp. JJ675
TCGCATCGACGAGGTGGTCAAAGCTCGACGTCCAGTGGCACGAAATGATGACAACGGCATCCGGCTGTATGTTTTCAATGATTGCGGAAAGCTGTTTCATTCCTTTGACAAGCTCTTTTTGAAAATCAGGCGTTTTTTCTTCAAAACACATTCGCGGTGTATGCGGAACAAGTGCCGCGAGTTCGATCGGCATGTCGATTCCTCCCATAACCAGTTTTACGGTTTTGCTTTTGACGCCGGCGTTCCGCCTATTCCCCAGTGGCTCTTCGGAATTTCCGTCACGAGTACGCGAACGTTTTCCTTTGGGGCACCCAGGGTGGCGCTGATTGTATCTGTTACACTTTGAATGACTTCCTCCACCTTTTCCGCAGGCCGGCCTTCTAACAGCTGAATGTGAACGATCGGCAAAAATATCTCCCCCATTATGAACTGACTGTAAAAGAAACGTCTCCAAGCCCTTCTACATGCGCCGAGACGCTGTCCCCGCGCTTCAGCATGACAGCCCCCGTTACCCCGCCGGTCAAAATGACGCTGCCTGCTTTAAGCTTTCGCTGCTTCCGGGCAAGCATATTGGCAAGCATTGCTGCCGAATTGGCGGGATGCCCCAGAACCGCATCACCCGTCCCCCGCTCTTTCACTTCGCCATTAATCACTAAAGAAACCGAGGCTTTATCGAGTTTGAGACGATCCGGCTTTTTAACCTTTTCACCGAACACGACCCTTGACGATGACGCATTATCGGCAATAACGTCAGGCAGCGTAAAAGAAAAATTCTCATAGCGGCTGTCGATCACTTCAAGCACGGGGATGAAATATTCGGTCACCGCCAGAATCTGCTCTCCGGCAATCCCCGGCCCTTCGATATCCTCGCCGAGTACAAAGGCAATCTCCGCTTCAACCTTCGGGTGGATCAGCTCATCAAACTCGAGTGTACCGCCGTTCGGCACGACCATATCGTCAAAGATATACCCGTAAATCGGTTCTTCAACGTTCATTTGCTGCATTTTCGCCCGGCTCGTCAGCCCCATTTTCGGGCCGATGATCCCGTTCCCCCGCTTTAATTTCAGCTCAACGAGCTCTTCTTGAATATGATAGGCGTCTTCAACCGTCAGCTCTGGATAGTCCCTTGTGATTCTGACGATTTCCCGTTTTTCCGCTTCCGCCGTGTACAGCGTCCGCGCCGTTTCTTTTAATGCCTGTGCATTCATTCCGCTCTCCTCCTTTACAGCTTGATGCAAATGTTTGACAATTCGCTGAAAAATTCGAAGCTGTGAATTCCGCCTTCGCGACCGAGTCCGCTTTGCTTCATTCCTCCAAACGGCGTCCGCAAATCCCTGAGAAACCAGGTGTTGACCCAGACCATCCCGGCTTCGATCTGTCCGGCGACGCGGTGCGCGCGGCGGAGATCGTTCGTCCAAACGGTTGCACTGAGCCCATAGTGGGTGTCATTCGCCTGAGCGATAACTTCGTCTTCATCGTCAAATGGAATCACCGTCACGACCGGGCCGAAAATTTCTTCTTTGACAACCCTGGAGCTCCTGGAAATTCCAGTAATGATCGTCGGTTCGAGATAGCAGCCTGATTCCAGGCCTTCCGGGCGCCCTCCCCCGGTTACAATGTCACCGCCTTCTTTTTTCGCCAGCGTTATGTAATTCATCACCCGTTCGGTATGTTCAGCCGAAATCAAAGCCCCGATATTTGTTTCCGGGTCAAACGGATCGCCCACACGAAGTTCCTTTGTCTTTGAAATGAAGGCGTCGAGAAATTCGTCATACGCTTCCCGTTCGACATAAATGCGGGAACCGCACATGCAGACTTCCCCCTGATTGACGAAACTCGATTTCAATGTCGTTTCAACCGCTTCATCGATATCGGCGTCAGCGAAAATGATGTTCGGGTTTTTTCCGCCAAGTTCAAACGAGAGTTTTTTTAACGTTTTTGAGGCGGCTTCCATAATGATTTTTCCGGTCGTCGTTTCCCCGGTAAAGGAAATCGCATCGACGTCAGGATGCTCGGAAAGCGCGGAGCCGGCTGATTCCGGGCCGAATCCGTGGACGATATTGACCACTCCGTCAGGCAGGCCCGCTTCCTGACAGATTTCCCCCAAAAGCGTGGCTGTCAGCGGCGTCAGCTCGGCCGGCTTGATGACGGCGGTATTTCCTGCCGCCAAGCATGGAGCCAGCTTCCAGGTCAATAAGAGAAGCGGCAGGTTCCATGGGTTGATTAATCCGACAACGCCAACCGGACGGCGGACCGCATAATTGATCGCGATGTCATCGGTTTGATAGGCCTCTGTTCCGACTCCTCTCATAAAGTCTGCGAAAAAATGAAAGTTAAAGGCGGCGCGGGGAATATCCATCGTGCTGGATAATGAGAGGGGTTTTCCCGTATCAAGCGTCTCAAGCTTTGCCAGTTCATCTTTCCGTTCAAGAATGATGTCGCCGATCTTTCTGATGATTCGAATCCTTTCCTCGCCGGTCATGTTTTTCCAGCGCCCGTTCAATGCGCGCCTTGCCGCGGCGACGGCCAGATCGATCTCCTTTTTTCCGCCCTCGGAAACCTTGCCGATGACTTCCTGTGTGGCCGGATTCATATTGTCGAACGTTTTGCCGCTTTCTGACGAAAAGTATCTCCCGTTTATAAAATGCCTGCAGTCAAATGGTTGTACGCGGTTTACCAATGTTGCCGTCTGCACATTCATGGAAAATCAATCCTCCTTTTCCACTTAAATTAAATGATTTTATTTGTGAAGAAAACAGCGTTGTTCCTCTATGTGGAACAATGCTGTTATTTTTTCCGAAAATTTGATATTTTTCGTTTTTTATCCTCACTTTATGTTATATTATGGAACAAAAGGCAACAAAAACAATGAAAGAGTTGAGGAAATCAATGTCCGCAGAGGCAAAACCGAACTACACGCTTGGGTCTGTAAAGAATGCTCTTCGGCTGCTTCAATCGTTTACACTGGATACGCCTGAAAAAAAAGTCACCGAGCTCGCCGCATCTCTCGGCCTGGGGAAAAGCACGGTCTCCCGGCTGTTGAGTACGCTTGAAAGCGAAGGGTTTGTCATGAAGGATCCGGAATCCAAAAGATACAAGTTGGGGTTATCTGTCTTGCAGTTGAATACAATTGTCACCTCGACTCTTGAAATTAACCGGGAATCCGAGCCTGTTCTCGAAAAGCTGACAGAAGAAACGGGCGAGACGTCTCACATCGCGGTATGCGGCGATTTCAACGTAGTATATATCAATCGCACGGAATGTCCCCGTCCGGTTGAGCTTCTATCACATATCGGCCGGCAAAATCCGATGCATTGTACAAGCTCAGGCAAAGTGCTTATTGCATACGGCGGCGACGGATTATTGGAACGATATGTGAGAAGCGGCCTGACACGCTATACGCAGAAAACGGTGACAGATGAGAACAAACTTAGAAACGTGCTAAAAACAATCAGAGAAAACGGATTTGACGTCAGTCACGGTGAATTTATCGAAGGAATCACTTCCGTCTCCGCACCCATCAGAAACTATCTCGGAGATGTCAAATACGCTGTCAGCGTCGTCGGCCCCACAAAACGAATGAAAGCCTCGCAGGAAAAAATCATTTTTAAAGTAAAACAGGCCGCCCGCGGCATCTCTGAGAAGCTTGGGTACTGGAGACGGCCGTAAACGGGAGGGGTTTAGCTTTGTTTGATGTCCATACGCATTTTATTCCGGAGGATGTCCTGCTTTGGCTGAGAGACAATAAAAGGACCGTTCAGGCGGCATGGGAAAAAAAGTCGCCGGATAAAGCGGAATTTCTGACCGTCAATCACAAGTGGGGCTTTGAATTAAAGAAACAGTTTTATGAGGAGGACTTATACTTAGAAGAGCAGGAAAAAGCGGGCATTTTGCATTCATTGGTCTCACCGGTTCCCCAGCTTTTTCTTTACGATCTCAGAGATGAGATTACAGACGACATTTCAGCGGTTTACAACACGGCCCTGGCCAAATGGACAAAAACGCACAGCCAAAGGCTCTCAGGGCTCGGCACAATCCCGCTCAACAGTCCCGAAAAAGCGTGCGTCAGGTTGAATGAAGCAATGAGTCTCGGCCTTAAAGGGGCAATCATCGGACCGGGCGCATCGGAAAAGTTGCTCTCCGATGACGCATTTATACCTTTTTGGGAAGAAGCCGACAGGCTGAAAGCGATCATTTTCATCCATCCGCTCCTTTCCGAAGATCCGCGGCTCCGCCGCAAAATGCTGCCCAATTTGATCGGCGTACCGTGGGAAACGACCGTCTGTGCGGCAGACTTATTATTGAGCGGCATTACCGACCGCTTTCCGGATGTCAAAATTGTGCTGGCCCACGGGGGCGGATTTCTCCCTTATCAAATCGGCAGACTGAAGAAAGGCTGCGATATGTGGCCGCAAGCCGCTGCATCGCTTACGGCCCCGCCCGTCGAATACTTGCGAAGGTTTTGGTTTGATACCGTGTTATGGAACGAAAAGGGCATACATTTTCTGAAAGAGCTTGTTGGGGATGAGAGGCTGGTGCAAGGCTCAGATTATCCTTTCGATCTTTGCGAATGGCCGCCGCCTGACATAAGCGGCAAGGGGGCCGAAGCTCTGCTCATGTTGAAAATCAAAACGCAATAAAAAAACGGTGAACGCACATCGTTCACCGTTTTGAAGCACATTACATTACAGCGCTTGAGCAGCCGTAATCAGCGCCAGATTGTAAACATCCTCTGCATTACAGCCTCTGGACAGATCGTTTACAGGCATGTTCAGGCCTTGCAGAATCGGTCCGACCGCTTCAAAATTGCCGAGGCGCTGAGCGATTTTATAGCCGATGTTCCCCGCTTCAAGGCTTGGGAACACAAATACGTTTGCATCGCCTTTAATAACGGAGCCCGGCGCTTTTTTCTCCGCGACAGACGGAACGAATGCAGCATCGAATTGGAACTCGCCGTCAAGCGTAAGCTCAGGCGCTTTTTCTTTGGCGATCGCCACCGCATTTGCCACTTTTTCGGTTTCATCCGATTTTGCAGATCCTTTTGTTGAGAAGCTGAGCATCGCTACCCGCGGCTCGATGTCGAACATTTTAGCCGTGTTGGCGCTTTCGATGGCAATTTCGGCTAGATCTTCGCTGTCAGGCGCAATGTTGATCGCGCAGTCTGCAAACACATACTGTTCATCGCCGCGGGCCATAATGAAGACGCCGGATGTTTTCTTCACGCCTTCTTTTGTCTTAATGATTTGCAGGGCAGGACGCACCGTATCGGCAGTCGAATGGGCCGCACCGCTGACAAGGCCGTCTGCCAGCCCTTTGTATACAAGCATCGTGCCGAAATAGTTTTCGTCCAAAAGGATTTGGCGGGCCTGTTCTTCCGTCGCTTTTCCTTTGCGGCGCTCTACGAAAGCTTGTACAAGGTCTTCCATTCCTTCGTATGTATGAGGATCATATATGTCAACTCCGTCAAGCGTCACATTCAATCCCTTTGCTTTTGCAGCAATTTCCTGTTCGTTTCCTACGAGAATCGGCTTTAGCACGTTTTTTTCGGCAAGGCTTGCGACCGCCGTCAAAATACGCTCGTCCATACCTTCCGGAAATACGATTTTAACTCCTTTTCCTGCTACTTTTTCTTGTACTGTTGAAAATAAATCTGCCACTGTATACCCTCCTTGAATAAATACAAAAAACTCCTCTATTTAGGATACTCTTTTGCGGTATAAATTCAATCATTCAGCCTTAATTATAACGCTTTCATTTAAAAAACTCTTTTTTTTAATTAAATTAATCGGCAATTATATTTATTATACAACGGTCTGCCCCGCTTATGCAGCGGACTTCATTTTCCGGCCAAGACTTCTAAGAAGATGAAGAAACGGAAACTATGGTATGATGAAGACAATTACATACGAATGAGGAGTGAAAATATGAGCGAACAGCAGAAAACAAATGAAGCCGCACAAACGCTTGACGGCTGGTATGCCCTTCATGATTTCCGGACGATGGACTGGGCCGCCTGGAAGACGCTCTCAAGCGGCGAACGCCAGATCATCATCAGCGAATTTACCGGACTCCTTGAAAAATGGGGCGCTGTCGAAAAAGCAGGAAACGGAAGCCATACATTGTACAGCATCGTCGGCCAGAAAGCCGATTTCATGCTGATGATTTTGCGTCCGACGATGGAGGAACTGAATCAAATCGAACTGGAATTCAATAAGTCGAAGCTTGCGGAGTACACGATTCCCGCCTATTCCTATGTATCCGTCGTCGAGCTTAGCAACTATATGGGAAGCGGAGACGGAGACCCTTACGAAAATCCGCAAATTCGTGCGCGCCTGTACCCAGAGCTCCCTAAAGCCAAATATGTCTGCTTCTATCCGATGGATAAAAGAAGATCAGGTGATGACAACTGGTACATGCTTTCAATGGAAGAGCGGAGAAATCTGATGCGCAGCCACGGCATGATCGGACGGGGATACGCCGGCAAAGTCAAACAGATTATTACGGGTTCAGTCGGATTTGACGATTATGAATGGGGTGTAACGCTCTTTTCGGATGATGTGCTGCAGTTTAAAAAGCTCGTCTATGAAATGCGCTTTGACGAAGTGAGCGCGCGTTACGGGGAATTCGGTTCATTCTTCGTCGGCAACCGCCTGTCAAATGAACATCTGCCTGCATTTTTGCATGTTTAATGAGGAAAGCTCCAAAGACAATCGTCTTTGGAGCTTGATTTTTACTTGCAATTGCACGGCTGTGTCGGCGGAGTCGCTCTTTTTTGCACTTCGATTGAGTCTTCGGCATAGAAAGTCGAGCCGAGGCCCAACACCCTGTTCTCCGCTCTGAACGTATACGTTCCGGCCGCAGGAAGCGTTTTATTCGCCAAAACGAGCCTGAACTCGGCGATGCCCAATAAATCAATCGTCAGCGGGAGTCTCACCGTTTTTCCGTTGTTCAAAATCTGTCCGGTCGTAAGCGCCCTTCCATTTACCGTATCTTTCGTTGTCGCTGCAAACCCCGAAGGCAACGTAAATTCAACCGTCCCCAGCGCCAAAATCGAGTTCGGCCTGTATGTCAGCTCAATATCGGAGAAAGACCATTCCTGCTTGCTGTTCCCCGATATCTCCGCAAATAGCGAAGCCTTTGCAGCCGGACGGTTTATTGATTCCGTTTTTAAAGCCTTTGCATCGGCATGAAAAGAAGGCAGAAAAACCGAAGCCATGATGACAAGGCCGGCCATCAACATCGACAATTTAGAACGAAACACTCTTTTTAACATTGCAAAATCCCCCTGTTATCATTTCAATTTTACACATGGCCCAAAAAGTACAAGACTACATCCTAACGAAACGCGAGTCCCACCTCCAAGTTTATCCTTTTCTATTAAAAGCTATCATTTTCTTGCAACCCAGTAAATGTATTATGTGGAATATTTTAAAAATAATAGAATGTGACCAGGCGATGCTTCTCTTGATTTTTTTGATCCATTCATTAAAAGAGGCCTAACGAACCATTTGAGGGAGCCGTTTTTATGTTGACAAACCTGATATTGGGAAGTACATTATTGACATTATTCAGAGAAAGGATCAAAACAAAATGCCTAAGATGATGTCTTCAAATCTCGTAAAAGGAAAGATCATCAATATCAGCCCGCCGCAAACGCTGGCGCTCAGCTTCATCATCATCATTGCAATCGGCGCTTGCCTGCTCAAGCTTCCGATTGCATCGACAGCTTACATTTCCTGGGCTGATGCTTTATTTACGGCGACATCGGCAACGACTGTAACCGGCCTGTCCGTCGTAAACATCGGTACAGAATATACGGTTTTCGGACAAACCGTGATTATGCTGCTGATCCAAGTCGGGGGCTTGGGATTAATGACCTTTGCCGTTCTCGTCGTCATGATGATCGGCAAAAAAATCGGCCTGCAGCAGCGGATTCTCGTTCAGGAGGCATTTAACCAGACGTCTTTGGGCGGACTCGTCCGGCTTGTTAAACATTTGTTTATTTTCACCATTGTTTTTGAATGTGTCGCATTTCTCATTCTTTCGATCAGATGGGTTCCTGAGTACGGCTTTCAAAAAGGCCTGTTCCACAGTAGTTTGTTCAACACGGTTTCGGCTTTTAATAACGCGGGGTTTTCCTTGTGGCCGGATAACTTGATGAAGTATGTCGGGGATCCGGTCGTCAACCTTGTCATCACCGGACTTTTCATCACCGGAGGCATTGGCTTTACCGTTCTTTTGGACTTATGGACAAAGCGGAATTTCCGAAAATTGTCGCTTCATTCAAAATTAATGATCGTCGGAACATTGATCATTAACGCGGCCGCCGCACTGGCGATTTTTTTGCTTGAGTATTCAAATCCAGGAACCTTGGGGAAACTCCCATTGACGGAAAAATTATGGGGCGCTTACTTTCAAGGCGTTACCCCGAGAACAGCCGGATTTAATACGGTAGACATCGCCCAAATGACACCTCCTTCCCTCCTCCTTATCACCATTCTGATGTTCATCGGGGCGGGAAGCGGATCAACAGGAAGCGGAATTAAGCTGACAACCTTTATCATCACGATATTGGCGACGCTCACTTTTTTAAGGGGAAAAAGCGAAACGGTCGTTTTTAACAGGGCGATCAAAATGAAAACGATTTTAAGAGCATTGGCGATCATCGTCATCAGTTTTCTATTTGTGCTGATGGCGATGTTTCTATTGACCATAACAGAACACGCCCCGTTTTTGGATATCGTCTTTGAAGTGGTCTCCGCTTTTGGAACGGTCGGCTTATCAATGGGACTGACACCTGAATTAACACTCCCCGGAAAAGCGGTCATTATGATGATGATGTTCATCGGCCGCGTCGGACCGCTAACCATTGCATTTACCTTGGCAAAACCGAAGAAAACGCCGATTCGTCATCCTGAAGAAGAAGTTATTACAGGATAAATGACGGGAAAGGCCGCTCGATATCAGAGCGGTCTTTTCGTTTTCTTTCGCAAGAACCGGCAAGCCGTTTTTGTTGGTCATATTCCAGACTTCTTCCTCATACTGTTAAAGGGATGAGAAACATTGAACTTTCACCTGACATCAACCCCAACCGTGCTAAAGCGGACTTTCTTGACGCCGATCCCGATCAGTGCCAAACATGTAAGCCGGGTAAAGGTCTGATTTTGATTCAATGACATCATAAGGAGGAACAACATGAAACCTAAGAAAAATCTATTTCAGCCGCTCCAAGAGATTGAAATGCCGGACTTTCGGCAAATGGGTGCCAACCCTTATCCGCAATTGGGGCAAATGGGACAGATGGGCCAAATGTATCAGCAGCAGGGGCAGCCGCAATTCCCGCAAATGGGCGGCCAGCAAACCTTTCAGCAGCCCGTCCAATTGACCCAGCCGCAGCCGGCGGGCGTTCAGGTCCCAACCATGCCTTCGGCGCAGCAAACCGGTCCGAGCATTCCTGGCATGCTGCCATTAGAGCAGTCGTATATCGAAAATATTCTGCGGCTCAACCGGGGGAAAATCGCGACCGTATACATGACGTTTGAAAACAATCCGCAATGGAATGCAAAAGTGTTCCGCGGAGAAATTGAAGCAGCCGGGCGCGATCATATCATTTTAAGCGACAGAAAAACGGGCACCCGCTACTTGCTTCTGATGGTTTACCTTGATTACATTACGTTCGATGAACCGATCGTTTACGACTATCCGTACTCAATGGCTTCATACACGCCTAGATAAAAGGTTCGGTTCTCTTTGAACCCGAACCCTTTTTTTATCATCAGACGAAATTACGCGCATCATTATTACGGCTGAACTTATAAATGACGAGTAAGAAAAATGCAGCCGCAAAGCCGAACAATATCAGGATATTCAAATATAAGCTCTGAAATTGCTGTCCATCCTGCAGCTTTGTCAATGTGTCCAGCACCCACCGCTGCGGAAGGAACTCCGCGATTCTTTGAGCGAAAAGCGGCATGATCTCAACAGGCCAGAAACATCCGGAAAGCATGATCGTCGGCATGAAAATGAGATTCTGCAAGGCGCCAGCACCCTTGGAGCTGTTTGAGAAAACGACCGTGATCAATGCAAGACCGATGGCGCTCAGCGCAAATATCGAGAGCACAACCGCCATCTGCCAGAACGGAATGCCGGGATCGATATGAAAAACGTTTTTCATCATGAACAATGTAAAAAGAGTTTGAAATATCATGACAAACAAGCTTACGGTTATATTTGAGAATACGTACTGCCTTGCCGTAATCGGCGTAGTCAACAGCCTGAAATAAGTCCTGTTTTCCTTTTCTTTCACAAGAATTTCAGACAAATTCCCTGCTGAAAAGAGCATTGCCATCAGGAGAAATCCAACCGTTTGATACGTCATTTTGTTATTTTTCGATGTATCATCGAGCGTTTGCGTTTTTAGCGTCACGCCTGAGCTCTGATAGTTTTTGTAGATTTTCTCAAAGGTTTGCGAATCTCCTTGCGCCGATTTGCCCATCGCTGCGATATTGTCAATGTAATGATACAAATACGATTTCACAAACCCCGTCACTTCAGCGCCTTTAACAGATGAAATCCCGACATGTCCCGGCTTTCCGTCAAGCACGCTGTCGGTAAACCCTTTATCAAAAGTAATCGCACAATCAAGCGTTCCAGAGGCGATTTTCTCTGCTGCTTCCGACCTGCTCACCGCGCTTACCTTTACATTGTCAAGCCCCTTTAAAAAAGCCGCCGTGTCAGCGGTAATCTGACTTTTTTCATGATCGACAATCCCGACGTTCAGATCGGTTTTGTCTGTGCTTCCCTGCGTCATAAGGGCAACGAAGATTCCCAGCAGCGGAAGACACAGAAACAGGAAGATATTTTTCTTGTTTTTAAATGTCACGTTCAGCGTATTTTTCACGAGCCAAAGCATTTCTTTCATCTTACAGCCCCTCCCTTCTGCGCAGTCCGGCAACGGCGATCAGAAGCATGAACACGGATAAACCGATATTCAGAGCGGCCGCCGGAACCGCTGCAGCCAAATCGTTTGCATAAATGATTTTCATCATGGCCTCACTCGACCATTTGATCGGGGAAAGATTCGTGATCATGCGTAAAATACCTTCTGTATCGCCTATCGGGAAATAAGCGCCGCCAAAAAAAGCAACCAGCGGAATCAGCACATTGATCATCGTCTTTGCCGCTTCTCCCGTTTTCGTCAAATAGCTGACGCCGACCCCAAGGCTCACCGCAAACAGCACGACGGTGAACAGCACAAGCAGGACAAGGCCGATATGCTCTCCCCAATTGGCTTTAAACAAAAATTTGCTGACAGCGACAACGAGAAAAATACAGAGCGCATTTGTCACAATCCCGCCAATCAGCTTTCCGGCGAAAATCTCCCATTTTTGAACGGGAGCGGCCACCAGCCTGTCGGCTGTGTTGCGGAGCCTTTCCCCGCGAATTAAGTAGCTGGCGCTTAAAGCCCCGTAAAGAGCGATCAGCGTTGTCATCGTAACAGCGTAATAATCGATAGCACTGGGCCGTTTTGCGGAATCTAGCGACGTGTCTTTAATATAATCATCATGAATGCCTTTTGCGAGCACTGAGCCAGCCTGATTCGGGTTGACCTTGTAAATCTCTGCTACGGCTTTGTACCTATCCGTAAACGCGGACAGCATGCCTTGAATAATGCTTCCTTTAATACTGTTTTGGTCGCTTTTATACAGCTTGATTCCGCTGCCCTCGATTTCGATGTATCCATCGTAGCGTCCTTTTTTGACTTCTTTCCGTCCATCCATATCGCTTAGCGCTTTTTTAAAATGTACACCCGATTTTTTTGCTTCCTTTGCAAAAACTTTAAAGCCTTGGGACAATTCCCCGTCTGATTGGTCTTTATACAAAACGTGAATATCTTCAATCGATACTTGATGATTGAATTCGTTTGACAGCGCGGTTCCCAAAATCACAATCAGCACGATCGGAAACGCCAGCATAAATATCAGTGTTTTTTTATCCCGAAAAGACGACAGAATTTCTTTTCTTGCGATGTTTACGATATTCAAGCCTCTGACCCCCTTTCTAGTCGCGTAAATTTCTTCCTGTCAGCGTCAGAAACACGGTTTCCAAGTTTGGCGCTTTTTCTTCCAATGAACGAATCTCGACACCGTTTGCCAACAGATATTCAATGATTTGGTTTAAATTGCTGACACCTGTATCAGAGTTGATTTTCATCGTATTTTCCTCAAGAGAAACCGTCTCGACTCCCCTGATCTCTTTTAGTTTGCCGAGGTCAACATTCTCGGCTGATTTAACGGTAATCCAAATATCTTTCGTGTCGGTAATGATCGCCTTCAGCTGCTCTTTCGTGCCTTCCGCGATAATCTTTCCATGGTCAACGATGGCTATCCGCGTACAAATCTCCTCGACCTCTTCCATATAATGGCTTGTGTAAATAATGGTCGATCCCATGTCATTCAGCTTTTTCACAGATTGCAGAATGTAATTTCGCGAATGCGGATCGATGCCGACTGTCGGCTCATCCATGATGATCAGCTTTGGCCTGTGGGCGATGGCGCATGCGATATTCAGCCGTCTTTTCATCCCGCCCGAAAAGTTTTTCGGGAAGCTTTTGTGTTTATCGCCAAGCCCGACAAATTGCAATGCCTCCTCAACGCGTTCTTGTAACAGGGATCCCCTCAGCCCGTAGAGCCCGGCAAAAAATTTCACATTTTCATAGGCCGTCAAATCTTCGTAAATCGCCAAATCCTGGGGAACGATGCCAATATTCATTTTGGCGTGCTTCCTGAATGCAGCGATGTTTTTGCCGAGAATGAGGACCTCTCCCTCATTGCTTCGCAAAAGGCCTGAGATCATATTGATCGTCGTGCTTTTCCCCGCGCCGTTTGCGCCGAGCAAACCGAATATTTCCCCCTCTTCTATGGATAGCGACATATTATCAACAGCGACAAAATCCCCGAATTTTTTCGTAAGGTTATTGATTTCTAATACATTCATCTTTTCACCTCATTTTGACTTTACGAAAATGATTATAAAAAAAAAGATGAATCCGCGGCAGTGCAGCAATTCATCTTTTTCACATGAGAAATTTCATATTCTTTTCATGAAATCATTCATGCTTCGGCAACAGCGTCGTCACAGAAAAACCGTTTGATCCGTCGACGATTACCTTTCCGTTGACAGACGCGGCCCGCTCCTCCATCCCGATGATTCCCATGCCTTTTTTAACCTTCTCTTGTCCCTTTCCGTTGTCTTTTACTTCGGTTTTGATAAGCGTATTCAGCACATGGATTTCGATCGATACCCGGGTTGCATCCGCATATTTCATCGTGTTGGTCAGCGCTTCCGTAATATTTTCAAATATGATTTTCCATTGAATATGAGTAATGACGTCCAAATCGCCTTTATGCAGAAAAGAAATATCGATATGATGCCGCGCCGAGCATTCATCAATGAACAATTTCAGCTTATGGATGCCCATCTGTTCAGGAGGCGGCTTGATGTTCTTTAATGTCAGCCTGATTTTTTCGATTCCGTCTTTCGAAATATTAATCGCGTTTTGCAGCAGCTCAGACGCTTTCTGTTTGTCTGTATCAAACAGGCGCTTGGCCGCTTCAAGCTGAATGAGCGCCCCTGTCATCGAATGGCCGATTTTATCATGAATTTCCTGTGACAGGCGGTTTCGTTCCTCTAATTTAAACGTATATTCAGACTGTCTGAGAAACTCTTTATTGTCATGCAAAGCCTTTGTTAAGGTCTGCATATCCTTCCTCGTCTGATCAATATGATCTTCAAGCATCCGAATCCGGGCCGAATCTTGTTTTAATATAGTGAATATTAGAAATTGAAGCAAAGCCGTCAGTCCGTAAATCGCCAGCAGCGATTCGCCGATAAAAGCGGCGGGTATAAGAGATAACGTCAATATCATCCACTTAGGCTGCACGCCAAACAGCAATTCATACACGCTAAGCGGCATCAGCAAAATGAATAGAGGATGGACATGCTGATAGGAAACAACCGAAATAATAATCGATAAGACGGCGATCCCCTTTTTGAGCGCACTCCTTTTTAAAATGCCGATTATGATATTGACACAAAAGTAAAGAATTAAACAAAAAACGATCCATGGGAGATTCCCGACAGGCGATTGTATGCAGCTTAATACGATATATCCAAGCATAAGAAGCTTGACAATGATCATCCAAAATTCCATTTCGGTTCCTCAGTCCAGATTCGATTTTCCGGTTAAATAATAGATCGCAATCTGTGTGCGGTGTTCGAGCCCCGTCTTCCCCAATATCGAAGAAATATAATTCGCTATCGTCCCTTCCGAGATAAAAAGCTCTTTCGCAATCGCTTTATTGGAAAGCCCTCTGGCGATTAAAGCCATAATGCCAAGCTCTCTTTCAGTGAACAGGCTTTTGTCAATTTTTTGTTCCGGCTCTTTACGTCCGGTTAAATTCGACTTGATTTTATCGAGGACAACGTCCTGCATCACGATACTTCCGTGATACACGCTTTTGATCGCATCCCTGATCCGTTCCGGCTCGGTGTTTTTCAGCAAATATCCTTTTGCACCGTTTTGGATGGCTGCCACAATATATTCATCATCATCAAACGTTGTTAAAATCAGCGGCTTTGTCTCCGTTTGTCTCGAAATGAACTCCGCCGCTTCGACCCCATTCATATTTGGCATGCGGACATCCAGGAGTGCAATATCCACATCATGTTTCCTGCAATATTCTACTGCCTGCCGACCATCCTCCACCGTGTCCAGCACGTCTATTTCATCGTATGTACTCAGGATAATCTTCATGCCTTCTCTGATAAATGAATTATCATCCGCAATCATCACTTTAATTTTCATCGTTTTTCGCGCGTGAGACCTAAGACCCCGCAGCGTGCACACCCCTTCTATACAACATGCTTCAGCAGGGCCTCCGCATCTGTTGGATAACATTAAATTTATCATGAATCAGTTTGCGTTAAAATAATAAAAGCCAATCTCTTAAAAAGATTGGCTTTTATAGAAACTATAAGTATTTGACCGCCGACACGGCGACCATGATCCATGCCGCGATGAATGCCACGCCTCCAAGCGGAGTAATGGCGCCGAGGACGCTGATTTGCGTCAGGCTGAGGATGTATAAGCTTCCTGAAAATAAGACAATTCCCGCAAACATCAGCCAGCCTGCCGCAGTAATGCTTCCTGCGCCCGAAAGCTTCCCGGCGATGAGCGCGATGGCCAGCAATCCGAGTGCGTGGTACATATGATATTGTACGCCCGTCTGCCAGATTTGCAGATATTTCTCAGAAATTTTCCCTTCAAGCCCGTGAGCTCCAAAGGCCCCAAGGGCAACCGCAAGCATTGCATTTATCGAACCTAGAATCAAGAATAATTTCATTGTCAATCGACCGCCTTTCTCTACTCATCATAGCGTACAGGCATAAGATTTCAACTTTCAAAACGCTATGACACGATTTTGTCAAATTTCTTTTTTCTCAACTGCATCTGCTCTGCCGCGATTGCCACAACCGTCCCGAGGACAAGTCCGTTGCTTAAAATAGAGACAAGCACAGGATGCATCCCTTCGAGCGCGCTCTCGGGAACAAACATGACGCCGACGCCGGCTAAAAGCGCAACTCCGGCGACAAAGCGGACGCGGCCGAGTTCGCCTTTTCCATACGAATCAAATTCGGCAAATGCCAATCCGACCATGGTCGAAAACACGACGAAGTTAACCGCAAAGCCGACCGGAGACGGAAGGCTTGCAAATACATTCATGATAAACGGAAAAAAGCTGATGCAAGCCACGATCATACTCCCCAGCAAAAACGGCTTTTTCGAGGAGATTCTCGTCGTTTGAATAAAGCCTGCCGCTCCGGAAATCGGCACTGTTCCGACTGCGCCGAGCAGGCCGCTCAGACCATGGCCGAAAGCTGCGATGAAACCAGCTGGACGGGCGCGCTTTTTTTCTTCAAGTTTTTCAAACTGCCTGACCGCCCCTTCCACCACACGGATGCTCGCCAGCATATTGACGATCAAAAGCACGGTGATAAATAAAGACGTTACGACCAAACCGCTGTCAAACACCGGCATTCCGAACGGAAAGATTTCAGGCCAATGAAAGAGCTCTTTCGCGTGCTGCACAGGCTTTGCGACGCCGACAACGGCAAATAACACCCAGCCGCCGAAAAGCGCAATTAAAATCGAATACTGTTTGAGAAAGGCCACATTCGACCTGCTCATGAGAAACGTCGCCAGCATGATGACGACGGCAATCAAAAAGACTGGACCGTCAAATTCGTTTTTGCGGTAGCCGATCCCCATGATTCCTTTCACAATCGGGTCGCTCAGCTGCATGACCAATAACAGCAAATAGATTCCGGTCACGACGGGAGTAAACAGTACAGCCAGCTTTTCTATAATCTTAAACAAGCTGAATATGAAAAAGAACACCGCACTAAGAAGCATTGCGCCCTGAAGCGCTTGAAGCGTCTCGGCATATGCGGCAAACACGGTCCCCGTAAGGCCCGCATAGATCGTGTAGACCCCCCACCAAAGGCCGGCCGGACTCTCATTAATCGGTAAACGGTGCCCCGTTAAGCATTGGATAAAGGCCGTCGTTCCCAACACGAAAAACGTGCTTTGAATCAATTCTGCTGTCTCCGCCTGATTCAGCTCAAACGACTGCCCGATCGCTATAGGCACAACGATGGATGAGGCGATCATGAACGCCGTCCATTGCAAAGCCCCAAAAAGCAGTTTCATTTTATCAACCTCTCTTTTTAAAAACAGAACGGCCTAGAAATCAAAAATTGAATCCCCGTTGCCGTCTTCCTCCTTATTTTGTTTCTCCTGTTTTTGATATTGTTCGGCACCGGCGCTTCCCATCATTTTTTCCAGCATCAGCTGGTCGCTCGCAGATTTCGCCGGCTGAATGTAAGGTGAAGGCTGAGCGGCCGGCCGCTCTTGCTCGACGATAACATCGCAGAGGGAACGGATAACGGCTACGTGCATTTTCAGCTCATTCTCCCGATGGCAATTTTTTGCCTTTTTCAATTCTTCCTCCATCTTTTGAAGCAGACTTGATATATGTATGTTCATAAAATTTGTCCTCCAAACCATATTCAATGTCCACTTCATTTTAACAAATTACCTTCGCATATGCAGAACGCACTTTTCTATTTTGCAACAATAAAAATCCGTTTTCCACCCGCGGCTCTTCATTTTTTGCGGTCTTTCATCATCTTCTAAACATCTGCAAAGCCGGTTTTCACCGCGGAATCAGAAGTTGACAGTTAAAATGCCGTTCACACATAATGAAGGAAACCCGGCGGAAACGTTTTCAAACAAGCAGACAACTTCATATAAAGAAGGAAAGAACCGCCTGCATTCAGCGGTTCTCCAGTTTTTCCAGGCTCGGAATGGCCCAGTCGATCGGCTCTTCATTGATTTTTTTCAAGAATTCATTGGCCCTTGAGAACGGCCGGCTTCCGAAAAAGCCGTATCTTGCCGAGAACGGGCTTGGGTGCGGCGACTCGATGATAAAGTGTTTCGTGGTGTCGATTCTCTCCTTTTTCGCTTGAGCGTGCCGGCCCCAAAGAATAAAGACGACCGGTTTTTCTCTTTTATTCAAAGCGTCGATCACGCTGTCAGTCAGCCTCTCCCATCCTTTTCCTTTATGGGAATTCGCCTGCCCCCGCCTTACGGTCAACACCGTGTTTAACAGCAGGACGCCCTGTTTGGCCCAGCTCACGAGCGAGCCGTGGTTCGGGATGTCGGTGCCGACGTCGTTTTGCAATTCTATGAATATATTTTTCAGCGAAGGCGGCGGATTCACTCCCGGCTTAACGGAAAAGCTCAGGCCGTGCGCCTGTCCCGGTCCATGGTACGGGTCCTGGCCGAGTATCACGACCTTGACCTTTTCATAGGATGTGTAATGCAAAGCATTATAAATGTCGTGCGGTTCAGGGTAGACCGTGTGCTCCGAATATTCTCTTTTCAGCATTTCCCTGAGCTCTTGATAATATGGCTTTTCAAATTCTTGATGCAGCTGTTCCCACCAGCTGTCATTCAAAATCTGCTTCAACGGTTCAACCTCCCTAACGTTATACTGAACTTACGCTGACGAGTCTCGAAATGACAGGCTCTCCGTCCCATACGATTTCACTTTCGGCCTCTCTCTTTCTCATGGCCGGCTCTTTAAGAAGCACGAAAAAGTTTTTTGTCGGCAGCTTGCCGAGTTGATGTTTTTCACACAATACGTCCAAATAATACTGCCTCATTCCGCCCAGATTTCCGGATTGATTGTCTCCCTGCTCTGAAAAAGCATAAATGACGCTCGCGGCAGGCACCCTTTTGATATGAAACTTCTCTGCTGCACGCAGGAAAAAGTCCCAGTCCCAATAATTGTGGACATCCGGGTCAAAATATCCGATTTCATCGTGGAGAGATCGTTTATACATGCTTCCTGAAGGGACATATGTAGAAAACTTCCTCATTTCCTCCACATCAAACGAATAAGCGAAAAGCTGACGGCTTGTCGGGATTCGCGCATCGCCTTTGGTTTCAAACGATACGATTTCGGCATCTGAATAAACAAAATCCGCCGTTTCAAGAGCTTTTGCCATTCTTTCCATATGGCACGGAGTGAAAAAGTCATCGTCATCACAAAGCATAATAACATCTCCGGCCGCTTCTTTCACCCCTATATTTCTCGCTTTTACATGTTTTACATTTTCTTTCAGATCGATCACCTTGATCGGAAGTTCTGAATAAAGATACTGCACAACGTCAACTTTTTCGCCTGCGTCATTTACGATGATCACTTCAAACGGCTTAACAGATTGTTTGGCAATGGATTCAAGCAATTCGCACAAAGCGTGAATCCGATTGTGCGTTACGATTACGACCGATATATTCATAACAGGTTTATTAGCGCTCCTTCATCTTTCAGTTTATTTCCTTATTAAATCATAAAAAGAACGATTTCACATGCATCAAAAGGCGCCCTGGCTTTTTCATATGATAAATGGCTGAAGGACCGCTTGCCTATAACATTTCAGTCAATTCATTGTACTCTTATAAAAAGCTGTCTATAATAAAAACTATACCAATCTGAAGATGGAATCTCTTTTATGGAGGCTTGACAATCATGACAATGCACAAAGCGCTGACAATCGCCGGCTCCGATTCAAGCGGAGGCGCCGGAATACAAGCGGATTTAAAAACATTCCAGGAAAAGAACGTATACGGGATGACGGCCTTAACGGTGATCGTCGCCATGGATCCGGAAAACAGTTGGAACCACCAGGTGTTCCCGGTCGATACGAATACTATTAAGGCACAGCTCGCTACGATCGTCGATGGCATCGGCGTCGATGCGATGAAGACGGGAATGCTGCCTACCGTTGAAATTATCGAGATTGCGGCAAAAACGATCAAAGAACACAATATGAAAAATGTCGTTATTGATCCGGTCATGGTATGCAAAGGAGCAAACGAAGTATTGTATCCCGAGCATGCCAAAGCTTTGCGGGAGCTTCTGGCGCCCCTTGCGACGGTTATAACGCCGAATCTGTTTGAAGCCGGACAGCTCAGCGGTCTTGGCGAAATCACGACCGTTGAACAGATGAAGGAAGCGGCAAAAGCGATTCATGACCTTGGTGCCAAGCACGTCCTCATCACCGGAGGAGGCAAGCTGAATCACGAAAAAGCGGTTGACGTGCTATTCGACGGACGGGAAGCTGAAGTGATCGAAGGGGAGCGGATCGACACCCCATACACACATGGCGCAGGCTGCACCTACTCGGCGGCGATAACGGCCGAACTTGCTAAAGGTTCAAGCGTAAAAGAAGCCATTTATGCAGCCAAAGAATTCATTACGGAAGCCATTCGCGAATCATTCCGCTTAAATGAATACATCGGGCCGACAAAACACTCTGCTCACCGGCTCAGCGGAAAATAAGAGAACCCCTTTTAATGATATGATCCCCTCATAG
>NZ_JBALMR010000110.1:0-10318 GCF_036963165.1 Bacillus sp. JJ675
ATCTGGTTTAGCGCTTCATTTTGACGCTGCCCCCACGATTTATCGCCGTTTAATGCGTAAACCTTGATTCCGTTTTGAGCAGCTGCAGCATTCAGCATTTCATATTTATACGGATCAGTTTTCAGGTAATCTCCTGTCATGACATACATCAAATTGACCCCTTTTTGCAAGGCAAAGCTGATCAGCTTGTTCCGGTTGTCCAGCGTATTAATTTCCTGCCGGACATCCCATACATACATGGCTTTGTCTTTTCCCGAAGGCGTTTCAGCTAATGCAGAATCAGCACCCGCCAGAGCGAAAAAGACAATCAGAAAAAGCGCCAGCCATTTTTGTTTTCGCAGCATGATGGGATACTCTCCTTTCCATCTCTTAATATTTTCCTTTTCATGTCGCAAATTGCTGTCCTATTTTGTTCATCGGAAACAAAATGGATTTCTTTAACAAAATGCAGTCATAAAAAAAGCATACTGACGTACGCTTTAATTTTCCTGCAGACGCGGCTTTGCGGGATCACATGCAGGTTTTTGCGTATTTGTCGATTCCGCGATTTTCATTAAGTAGTAGCATTCTTCCCTCATCATATGGTCTGCCATAAGCGCTGAAAATGTACCGAGCACCTGATCGGACAACTCCAATTCCTCTATCTCGTGGAGAAAAGTGCGGAATAAATCGATTTCAAGCTTAACGTCCTCATTCATTTTTCTAAGAGCCGGAAACGATTCAACATTGGCTCTTAAATAACCGGTAAGCTCCACAGACTTCAAATAAAACTGTTCAAAATGCTTCTCAAATCCCCTGCTCTTTTTTTTCAAGCGTTTTTCCACTCCGTCGAGATCATCGCTGATCGCTCCCGCGTGTCCGGCAGCATCCATCAGCCACAGCATATGATGGTGCAGTTCGTGAAAGGTAGGCGGAACTTCTTTTCTTTTCAAATATTTCATGACAAGCAAATATTCTTCAAGCTCATTTACCATATGATTAATAAAAGTTGGAGAAAGATGAATTTTAATATCGCCGGTTAAATGCCTTTTAATGATAGAAAGCTTGAACTTTCTGAAACTCAGCGCATATTCCTCCGCTTCCATCGTCAGCGAATACAAATCAGACGACGCGTTGACTTTCTTCAACAGCACATCAAACGCTTGCTTGAACCGCTTCGCCTGCTCAATGTCCCCCCTCTCTCTCTCAGCCAACGAATCAAGAATAAAACGGGCGTGATCCCCCAACACCTGAAGCCAGAATTTGTGCTCAAAGACCGCTGTTTCCTGATATGTTTTCAACATCGCGCCTCCCTTTCATAACCATTCTTCATTATGGCTATTCGGCGAATGCTTCAATTATGATCAAGGCACAGGCCCTTGCTGCTGCGCATGACTGTAACACGCCCGCTACAGGCCGCAGCCGGATCCTTAACCTCTCTTCAGCAATTCGTCTATCCATTGATGGAGCTTGCCGGATGACATTTCTCCTTCATAAGCGCGCATGATGTCGCCTTCTGAATCAATGAAAAACGTTGTCGGCAGGCTAAAAATCTCCCAGGACCGGTAAACTTCAGCCTTTTTATCAAGAGCGACGGGAAAGGTTAAGCTGTAACTGTCTATAAAACGTTTTACGACAGCTTCTGATTCTTGAACATTCACGGCAACGATTTCAAGATCTTCCCCTTTATAACGGGAATAGGCTTTTTGAATAACCGGCATTTCCCTTTTGCACGGTCCGCACCAGGAACCCCAAAAGTTCACGACGACCGCCTTGCCTTTCAGCTCTTTCAGGTTTACTTTTCCACCGTTCACCTTAGGTAATGTAAAGTTCGGAGCCGGCTGGTAAAGCTCCGCGCTTTCCCTCCTGTCATCGCTTACAGCGAACTGCTGGTAAAGAGCGAACCATGCTGCCGAAATGAAAAGGACGAGAATCATGGTCTTAAACAAAAGCCGCTTCTTTGTTTTCATTGTATTTTCTCCTTCGTTATACATCATCAAAATCTACCATAATAATTTGATGCAATATGTGTAAATCCCTTCATTTTCTGCAAAAAGCTGTTTTGTCTGTTTGATGAAACTTTCGCACCTGAAATACGTATGTAACTGTCAAGGAGGTTTCAAAAATGAAAGAATACGAATTTGTAAGAGTCGAGCTGAGCTCGTTCAACAGAAAACCAAAGGAAGATTACCAGCAAATCATTCGCGATTACGCCGGCAAAGGATGGCGTTTTGTTCAAATTTTCGCCCCAAGCACGGCCGGTTACGGATCTGCGGCTTATTTTGAGTTAATCTTTGAAAGGGATGCCTAGTCCGGTGACTGGGCATTGACAATTCCAAAAAGAAACCCCACATAAAAAGCGAAAAATAGAACAAAAATATACCTATATTTCACAAAAAGGGAACATCAAACAACATGGATAGAAAAAAGAAGTGGGATTCTGAACTTAAAACAATGCTCATTTGGAAGATGGCGGCTGCCTCGGCATTATCATGGGAAATCGCAAAAGCGTTTGGATCGAATCATCCATACTTGGCCCCGCTTTCCGTCATTTTATGTCTCCATGGAACAGTAGGCAAAACCGTCAAGTTTTCACTCAAACGAATCGCCGGTACAGTCATCGGAGTCCTTTTGACCGCTTATATTGTCTCGTTCGTTCCCCACAACGGCTGGGTTTTAGGCGCTTTATTAGTGTATGGGTTATGGATCTCAAAATGGCTGAAATTAGATCAAGTCGGGCTGCACCAAGCGGCGATCACCATTTTATTTGTTTTTTCGTTGGCGCAGTCAAATCATTATGCATTCGACCGGATCATCGATACCGTGATCGGAGTGGCCGTAGCCATATTGATTCATATAATTTACCCGCCTAATTTGACAAAGTATGCTTCAGAATCAATGCGCCAGTTTTCAATTAAAATCAATACCGCTTTTATGGACGTATCGTCCTGGATCAAAGCCGGATGTCAAAAAGCAAAAGGAGAAAACCTTCAAAAAGAAACCGATGCATTATTAAAAGAGCTCCACCAAACCAAAAAAGCTTTGCGCCATGCATCAGACAGCGTAAAATTTATTCCTGCCGGCGAAAAAAACAGGCAAAAACTCAATGCTTACGAACGGGAAATGAAAGATCTTACGGAAGGATATACATATTTGTCAAACACAATCAAAACGTTTTTGGAATGGGGCGCCTCCGGTCTTATGTCTTCAGACGACCGGTCGGCGTGGGCAGAGCAGATCGATATCATCGGCCAGGCATTCAAAAACAGCCAAAAGAAGATATTTCCGTTATCTCAGGATTTGAACCCTGAACGCCTGGCAGGAATATCCCCTCAGCTTGCTCCGAACATCTATCCGATTGCTATATATCAAGAAACGAAGAACTTTTTAGATGCTGTCAATCACAATTAAGATACAAGCCGGTCCAGCCGGACATCAGCCGTCACGATTTACGTTGTTTGATCGCTAAAAATTCCTTCTGAAAAATGCACATTCTGATCGCATTATGATAAAAGCCGTCTACGAAAAATTCATCCTGCAGCTCGCTTTCGATTGAGAAACCGCATTTTTTATAAAGATGAATGGCCTTTTTGTTTTCTTCATCGACGATTAAATAAAGTTTGTGCAAATTTAAGACGGAAAACGCGTAATTCATCGCCAAAAAGGTTGCACCGGCCGAATAGCCTTTGCCTTGATGTTCAGGATCAATAATAATTTGAAACTCTGCTCTCCTGTGAATATAATCAATCTCGACCAGTTCCACCAAACCGATCATTTCTGTATCTTTCTCCACGATAAAACGTCGTTCGCTTTGGTCATGAATATGCTTATCAAATAAATCCTGCAGCTCGACGAACGTTTCATAAGGTTCTTCAAACCAATAAGACATGATCTTCGCATCATTATTGAGGCGGTGCACAAACGGCAAATCTTCTCTTTCCAACGCACGCAATTTTAACTGATTATCCATGTAAATATCCTCCAAATTTTTTAAAATCTTATCATCAAGACGTGAGCCGGAGGCCGATGACCCCGGCGATGATCAGACAAAGTGAAATCAATTGTGATAAGCGAAACCGTTCCTTAAACCAAACAAAGCTGACCGCAGTCACGCCGATGCTGCCAATCCCGGTCCAGACTGCATACGCAACGCCTGAAGGAAGAACCTGCATCGCTTTTGAAAGGCAATAAAATGACAAAGCAAAGCCCAGCGTCATCACGATGATCGGCCATTTCTTTCTTGTACCATCAATATATTTCATTGCTACAGCCGCAATCACTTCCTCAACGCCGGCAAGGCAAAGCAACAACCATGCCATCAATGTTCACCTCCTGACCTGGCGTTTTTTTCTTTCGTGAAAATCTTCATTCCGACAATGCCCGCAAGCAGCAAAGCTAAAAAGAACATTTGGCCTCCGGAAAAAGATTCTCCTAAAAAAATTCCCGTCAAATACGTACCGGCCGTTCCAATTCCTACGAATACGGTGTAAGCGGAAGCCATCGGAATTTTTCTATAGGAATAAATCAAAAGTAGAAAACTGACCGCAATCAACAATAGAATGATCAGCCAATCTAAAAAACTATCAGCATGTTTAAGTGCAGAAGCCCAGACCACCTCAAGAAAACCTGCAATTATAACGATCAGCCAACTCATTTGTAACACCCCCAGTTTTGTGAATGAACGTCAGTCATTTTTAGGGCAAGAAAAAATGATCGGCAAAAAACCATCATTTTTTATGTTCAGCTAAGCTTCTTTTTAAAAATGCAAAGATCTCGTTCTTGAAAACTTCGATATCTTCATCTTTTTCAGCCCCAATGTAATACCGTTCCGCCGTATTCTCAACAAAGTTAATAATCGTTCTCGCCGTCCACCTTACGTTGATATCGCGAATAATCTCGCCGTTTTCGGCCGCTTTCCCGATAATTCCCTCAAGCCACTTATAGTACGGCTGATAAATCGCTTCCCATTTCTCCATGGAATGGTCGATGGCAAGACCTGAATAGCAAAGAACGATAATATCCTTATGAGCATTTGTAATATTGAATGTCTCATCGATCAGAATCTCCAAAACCGTCCAGAAATGCTCGGTGCCGTTAATTTTGCTTTTAATCTTATCCAGCGTATGCGTCAGAAGGTTCTCTGCAATAGCCGGGATCAAGGCGTTTTTCGATGAGAAATATAAATAAAAGGTCCCCTGTGCGGTCCCCGCCCTTTTCACGATATCCGAAATGGAGGCCTTATCAAGCCCTTTTTCAGAAATGACTTCAATGGCAGCCTGCAAAATTTTATCGTATTTCCCCGACGTTTGTTTCGGCAAGTTGAAGACCCCCCTAATAAATGAATGACTTTCAGTCATTTTAGTTGATTGGTTGTTTGGTGTCAACTGTTTTGTTCAACGTGCTGTCGGAGATATGTTAAGGGATTCCATTGTTTCGCTGTACGCGCTGGGAGATCGCCTCCGGAAGCCCCCGGTTCCGGCGGAGCAGTGTAACGCTTGGAACCGTGATCGCATACACCTCAACTATGTAATATTTAAGATTACGATTGAGCAATTCTTAAATTTAAAAAATGCCAGCCGCCGGATTCAATGCCTTCTGCTGGCTATACTGTTGTGGTTCCTCTCAAACGAATGAACGTCTTAATTTTCTGAAATCTCGAATAGGCATTATGTAGTTAAATGATTCACTTCATTCGCCACTCGAATTCCGGATTCAATCGCTCCCTGCATCCATCCGTGAGCGCGTGAGGTGTGTTCTCCGGCGAAATGGATTCTCCCTTCAGGAACAGGAATATAAGGATACAGCTCTATTTCCTGTCCTGGTTCGAACGCTGTGAATCCCCCGACGGAAAATGGGTTCAGACTCCAGCTGAATGAAGCGCCGGACACAAACTCAGACCACACGATATCTCCATAGAGTTCCGATAAATTCATTAAAGTATACCAGAGGCGCTCTCCTTCTGGCATACTGTCCCATGTCAGCGCTTCATCCGCCCATGTATAGCTTGCTAACACGACCGCATGTCCATTCGATCCGATGCCAAAGCTTGGGTAATACGAAAATCTAACCGGGAGATCAGTTATGGATTTGCCGCCTCGCTGCCCTGCTTTCTCCCAAAATCGACTCTTAAACTCAATTCCGGTTTTTGTTGCGGCTATATAGTTGAGTTCGCGAATGGCTCTCCGTTTAAAGTAGGAAAAGGAGCCGAATGGTTCAACTTTTACAAATCGCAAGGCTGAAAAAGGAATGGTGATGATCGCAAGGTCGCCTGAGAGCGCTGTATGTTCCCTCGACTGCTGATGAATGCAATGGATCGTTACTCTATTTTGATCTTGAGAAATTTTCACCATTTTTTGATGGAAGAGAATATTTTCTTTTAACTGAGGAAGAAATGCCTGCGGAAGCAGGTCCATGCCGCCTGTTATCTCATAGAAGCGAGTCGGCGATGTGAAGAATATCGACTCCCGCAATACTTCAACAAGGGACATCCCCATGTACGCTTCCATATCCAAAAGTACGCCGATCATATCGATTGCACCGCTTGAAAAATAAGTATTCAGGAAAGAGCCTAACGAATGGTTCCTGTATTGTTTTTCGACAATACGCCAATTTCTCGCAGGGTCTTGATTAATAAAATCGAGGATCGGCTGCAATACGGAAAGCATCAGTTCTTCAGCCGTTTTTCCTTGTTCATTCGGTGCAACAGGATATCTCAAAATGCCCGGATTTTCTTCAAAAATGCGGAGACGTGTTTTAACGCCGTTGGCATAAATGATGTCCATTGGAGTTCTGTTCAAAAATACATTTGTTGGCAGCTTGAATTTTTCAATATATTCCAAAGTTAAAGAATGGATATCCGGAATGCGCATCGGCCCGACATTGAAATACAATCCGGCACTAAAGGGGGACCGCGAAGTGTAGACACGTCCTCCGATTCTATCATTCGCTTCCAGAATCGTCACGTTGTGTCCGGCATTCTTTAGCAAAGACGCTACCACAAGCCCGGCCAACCCGGCACCAACGACAATAATGCGCTTCGGACGATGTGATGCCGGAAGACCGTTTCTAATAATCGCGATCATGTCTTTGTTCTTTAATCGAGCATTCACTTTGCGAGGCACCCTCTTTTTTGATTTATTGCATTATATTCACCAAAAAGGGTGCCTATCACGATCTAATGAATTTTTTTGCTGTTGAATTAACTTCCGAATCCCTTCAGGTTTTTCACTCCTGACAATCGTTTTCCAAACGGAAATTTTCTTTCAATATTATAGAGCTAATTTATAATTTCTATTCTATTGGCAAGAGGTTCATAGAGCCATCTTTCAGCAAATGTGTCCTCAATTCTTCGAGTGAGACCATTTTTAGTGAAAAAATTACAAGCCTTACCGCTTTCACAAGTAACTGGCTCTTCTGGTCGCCTATAATGGAGTTGCTTTTTCGGATCCGTGGATCTTTTTAACTTTCCCTTCCCAAATTTGAACTGATCTTAAAATGAAAAATGAAACCAAAGGTGTTGGAAGAGCTATTATCAGGAATAGAACATTTTTATCTACAACTTCTGATACCACCCCTGCTAAAGCATATCCCAATGGCATTAAAGAGCTGTTCACAGCAAAAAATGCTCCCAGTGACCTAGCTCTGTCACTTCCTTCGGTCACTCTTTGCAGATAGCCCTCAAGATAAATATTCACGACTCCGCTAATAGCGCCAGTTAAAATAAGTAAAATTAAACCTATGTAGACATTTGTAACCCATCCTAAAGGAGAAAGTAACAGACCAAAAATTAACATCAACGTAGGAGCTACAACCTTAAGGTGTTCTTGCTTTGCCAAAAAAGAAAGAGTAATTGCTGCTACTAGTGTACCTATTCCCCAAATTGATTGAAAAATACCGCCAATCCATTCATTGTCTTTAATTAATATAGAAGTCCATACAGCAATATAAATCGGGAACCCACTAAACAAAAGCTGCTGTATACTTGTACCATACAATAGATTTCTCAAAGGTTTATTATTTATTAGGTTGGTGAATCCGGTGAATATTTGCCTTCTGCTAAATGCGACCTCGCTTTGGCTGCCTCTTTTATCTTTAATCAAAAACTCCAAAAAAATTGATATAAAAGTCAGGCAACCGCATAAAATCCATACATATCCGAAAGGAAAAAAAGTGAATAACACACCGGTGATAATAGGAACTGTAACCTGAGCAGTTTGATTCAATATTTCTTGAAATGCTATCCCTTTTTCAATCACATCCCTTTCAAGAGTAGCAGAAATAAGAGATCGTGAAGCTGGTTCGATAGCCGTCAAACAGATAGAAATTAATGCTCTAGCAATGATTAATAGTAATGTGGATGTGAAATTAAAAATGGCTAAAATACCAATAACGAAAAATAAAAGAGAAATGATGATATCAGAGAGGGCAATTATTCTTCCCCTATGGAACCTGTCTGCCAGCCAGCCGGTAAACGGTGAAAGTATTATTGATATTCCCAGCCCCAATCCGATTACTAAACTTCCACTTAAGACGCTATCTGTTTCATTTAGAGACCACCATATTAAAGAATAATAAAAAAGTGTAGAGCTTAATAACGACAAAAAAGTGCCAGACCACAGTTTAAAAAAATCGCCTTTGAATATCCATGAATGCTTCAAACTATTCCCTCGCTTTAAGAATAGAGACTATCTACAAGATAGCCTCTATTTATTAAGTATTTTAATTAGCTGCTGTTTTTACCTCTTCAGGGAAAAGTATTTTAATTACATCTGATGTTTCATGTGTATATTTAGATTGTTGGATGACAGTCATATTATGATGAAGAGCAGCTGTAATTAACTCTCTTGCAGAATTAGAAACCGAATGATATAGCGAGTTAAAATCATTGTTTTCTAAGGCTTCGACAGCTTTTTCTTCCGCATTAAGGTATGTTAAATGATCAATGCATTGTATTACATTTTGAATCCCGCGAACTCTTATCCTGAAGATTTCTTCCATTTCTTTCTCATCATACATGATTTCTTCATATTTTGTATCAAGTTTTTTAGTGTTATGAGGATGCATTTCAAGCTCCCTATGCTGCACTTCAACTAGCAGGTTTCTTGCATGCTTTAGTTTTTTAAAACCCTGTCTGACTGCATCAATAGCTTTTATTTTGTCACCTGCAAAATAATATTCGCCTGCTCTATCAAACTCAATAACACCAAGATAAACTTCTACCAATGATTCTTGTGTTCTGACCGCTAACGCTTCAGCTTTTGACTTTAATGATGGTACCTTCGGTGTTTTACAAACATTTGCCACAACACCCATTTTAATCCCTCAAATGTAAATTATTGCATATATAATGTTACACAAAAAGAGCGTTCTTTTCAACATAAATTTCAATTTTCTGAAATCAAAATGTAAATCATTTGTTTCTCTAATTTTTTTGTAATCTTTCAACGAGAGCAAACATTCTATTAAATTCTAAATATTGAGAGTTTAAACCAAATATATAGCCCTTCTTATCAAATTAAACGTTTAGCCAACTATTGATCTATTACAAGGATAAAAGCATCCCGCTGTAGTGAGGGAAGAATTGAAGGTTTTACAAATAGCGGACTCGTAATCCAAAAAGCTTCCCCAAAAAGAAGCCGGCAGAGCTATTTCCGATCACTTTGGATTGGGGAGCTTCCGGTATCATTGCAGGAAATTCTGATATCCAGCAAGAAATAAAAGACAACCTCCAAACTGTCTAACATAAAAAGAAAGCCGATTTCCAGATCTGCGAAAAAAAATCGACTTTCTTTTTTGTTCTTAAAAATCTGTATGGATGTTAGCTGAAATCGAAGCCCTTCCCCTCACGCAGCAATCCTTTTGTTTCCATTGTGTGAGCAACACCAAGATGAAAGTGCGCGTACAGGGCTGTGCAGCCGGTCATCTCCTTCCCTCTATTGATGAACTCGACCATTTTTCAAAACCCTTATAAATGATCTATACAATTGCTCGCTGCGGGCATAGGATAAACTAGTACTTCAAGGAGGTGAACTACATGAGCGGAGGTTACGGAACAGGTTTTGCTTTAATTGTTGTTCTGTTCATTCTCTTGATCATCGTCGGTGCTAGCTGGGTCGGCGGAGGATTTTATTAATCAAATGGGCACTTAACTTTATTTAATTTGAGAAGTGCAGAAATAACACCCTCCGGCTAACAGTTCTTATGGGTGTTACCCTCCTCTGCACTCCTCCCAAAACGAACTGTCAGATCAATCCGTTGGAATTCATTTACCCTCCCCATGTTATTGTTTTAAAATAGAAGGGGCCCTTTGATTGGAGTGACCCCTGTCAAGTAGACAGCT
>NZ_JBALMR010000111.1:0-20035 GCF_036963165.1 Bacillus sp. JJ675
GTAAAGCTGGCCTTTTTTGATGTATTCTTTTTTTCTTAATAGCAGTTTGGCGATATAGTATGGAAATTTTCTTTCGGTTATATGTAAAAACTGCTGAATGATGACATAGTCGTCACTTGAGCATTGCAGAAGAAGGTCGTACCACCATTCCGTTTCATATCTGGCGATCATGCTCAGATTGTAGGCAATCAAGTAATGAACCAATATTTCCGGAAGTTTTAAAAACCGGTCGCGGGCGGCGGGAAAGAAATACGCTTCATTCTCAAGGTCAAAAAGCAAACTCGTCGAAGTGCATGGATGAGCTTCCTTTTGGTCTGAAGAAAAAACGAAGCTGCCGTGGTCTTCTCCAATAAAATTCCAATTTAAATGGTATTCGACATGCTCGATGAATCGTTTGGCTGACATGTTATAAGCATCTGCTGTATGCTGGGGGAGTCTGATGCTGCCGTCTTGCACCGACACTTTCACCATCGGATTTTCTCTCCTTTGAAATGACAGCACTTTATTGATTTCCGGTATGTTGGCTAAAAGCTGCTTCATGCTGAAGCGTTCGTCTTCAAGGCCCTTTAATTGAAATAAGGATTGAATGACATGCATGCATAGCCCATTTCTTTGAATTTTCACTTCATCTTCATAAAAACGATAATTTTGTTTTTTTCGTTTTCTCGTGGTGACGCCGTGTGCAAGCACAGAGGTGTGGCTTGGATAGGAAGGATCTGAAGTTAATATGCAAGCTTTTAAAAGCTGGGCCATTCCGTAAAATAACAGAATCGGCTTAATTTCAATAGAAGCCAGTTTTGCCTGTTTGTAGAAGGCTTCAGCATGTTTGAGAAAGAAAATGAACCGTTCTCCATTTTTATAAGAGTTTCTTTTCGGATCGTCCATATCGTGATTTTTATATACCTTTTCTAGAAAATTCTGGGATGTCTCCACGGAGTAAAACAGCTCTAGTTCTTTCCATCCCTTATTTCGCATAAACTCCACTTCCCTCATGAATATTTTCTAAAAATTACAACTGTTTGTCGCTTTCTTGACAGTCGGTTTTCAAGTTGATAATCTACATATAATATTTTGCCGAAAAGAGGGGGATTTACTAATGTGGGAAAGCAAATTTTCAAAAGAAGGCTTAACGTTTGATGATGTATTGCTTATTCCGGCTAAATCAGAAGTTCTTCCGCGCGACGTGAATTTATCGGTTGAGCTTACTCCATCTCTCAAACTGAATGTTCCGATTATCAGTGCAGGTATGGATACCGTTACAGAAGCTGAAATGGCCATTGCAATGGCAAGGCAGGGCGGACTTGGCATCATCCACAAAAACATGTCGATCGAACAGCAGGCTGAACAAGTTGACAAGGTGAAGCGTTCAGAGCGGGGCGTCATTACGAATCCGTTTTTCCTGACACCCGAACATCAAGTATTTGATGCAGAGCATTTAATGGGCAAATACAGAATTTCCGGCGTTCCGATTGTCGATAACAGCGAAGACCAGAAGCTGGTCGGAATCATTACAAACCGCGATCTTCGATTTATTTCTGATTATTCCATGAAAATCAGCGATGTGATGACAAAAGAAGAGCTGGTCACTGCTCCTGTCGGCACAACGTTAGACGAGGCAGAAAAAATCCTTCAGAAATATAAAATCGAAAAACTCCCTCTTGTAGATGATCAAGGTGTGTTAAAAGGTCTTATCACAATCAAAGATATTGAAAAAGTCATTGAGTTCCCGAACTCAGCGAAAGATGTTCACGGCCGCCTGCTGGTTGGGGCTGCGGTCGGCGTAACAGGCGACACGATGACGCGCGTCAAAAAGCTTGTCGAAGCCAATGTTGACGTGATTGTCGTCGATACGGCACACGGCCATTCTCAAGGCGTTCTGAATACGGTCAAAAAAATCCGTGACACGTATCCGGAGCTGAATATCATTGCAGGAAACGTTGCGACCGCAGAAGGAACGAAAGCGCTGATCGACGCCGGTGCAGATGTGGTCAAAGTGGGTATCGGACCTGGATCAATCTGTACGACCCGTGTCGTAGCGGGAGTCGGCGTTCCGCAAGTGACTGCGATTTATGATTGTGCGACTGAAGCAAGAAAGCACGGAGCTGCCATTATCGCAGACGGCGGAATCAAGTATTCCGGTGACATTGTAAAAGCATTGGCTTCAGGCGGACATGCCGTCATGCTTGGAAGCCTTCTTGCCGGTACATCTGAAAGCCCCGGCGAAACGGAAATTTATCAAGGCAGACGCTTTAAAGTGTACCGCGGCATGGGCTCTGTCGCTGCCATGGAAAAAGGAAGCAAAGACCGCTACTTCCAAGAAGAAAACAAAAAATTCGTCCCTGAAGGCATCGAAGGCCGCACGCCTTACAAAGGACCTGTTGCCGATACGATTTATCAGCTTGTCGGCGGTCTGAAATCAGGCATGGGCTATTGCGGAACGAAGGATTTGCAGGCTTTAAGAGAAGACACGCAGTTCATTCGGATGACAGGCGCCGGCCTCAGGGAAAGCCACCCGCACGATGTTCAAATTACCAAAGAATCGCCTAACTATACCATTTCTTAATCAAAAGTGACAAAAATTAAACTGTAGACAGAGTGATACTCTGTCTATTTTTTTTTGCTTCATTATGATAAAATTTATGATGTTGTGTTGAAAAATGTCTTTTATGGCTTTTACATAGATTGAGTACGATGAAAAGCGGAGGTATACAATTTGAAAAGCAAGAAATTCAAACAGCTGATCATGTTAGTTGTTGCTTTTGCAGTGGTGATAGGAGCATTTTCTCCTATGTCAAACGCAAAGGCTGCAAATGATCCAATTAATGTAAACGCAAAGGCGGCCATTTTGATTGAGGCGTCATCAGGGAAAGTGCTGTACAGCAAAAATGCCGATGAGCGTCTTCCTGTTGCCAGCATGGCGAAAATGATGACGGAGTATCTTCTTTTGGAAGCGATTCATGAGGGCAAAGTGAAATGGGATCAAACATATACACCGGATGATTACGTGTATGAAATTTCTCAAGACCGTTCATTGTCCAACGTTCCGCTTCGCAAAGACGGCTCTTATACCGTGAAAGAGCTTTACCAGGCGACTGCAATTTACTCAGCAAATGCTGCGGCAATCGCGCTTTCGGAAGTTGTAGCGGGTTCTGAAAAGAACTTTGTTGAACAAATGAATAAAAAAGCAAAAGAACTTGGCATGAAAAATTTCAAATTTGTCAATGCGACAGGTTTGGCAAACAAAGACCTTCACGGAAAACAACCGGTGGGAAGCGCTGATGAAGAAAATGAAGTTTCTGCAAAAGACATGGCGATTCTTACTGACCATTTGATCAAGGATTACCCTGAAATTCTGGATACGGCAAGCATTGCAAAAACAAAGTTCAGAAAAGGCACAGACGATGAAATGGACATGCCGAACTGGAACTTTATGCTGAAAGGCCTGGTTCAGGAATATAAAGGCGTTGACGGACTGAAAACAGGCTCAACCGATTCTGCAGGATCTTGTTTCACCGCGACTGCCGAAAGAAACGGCATGCGCGTGATTTCCGTCGTACTTAACGCAAAAGGCAACATCCACACTGGACGTTTTGATCAAACGAAAAAAATGCTGGATTATGCTTTTAAAAATTTCACGATGAAAGAGCTGTATGCAAAAGGCGATCAAGTAAAAGGCAATGAAACGGTTAAAGTCGACCAGGGGAAAGATCAGGAAGTCGCGATCGTAACGGAGAATGCTTTTTCGATCCCTGTGAAAAACGGCGAAGAGAAGAACTATAAGGCAAAAGTCACACTTGATAAGAAAGAGCTTTCCGCACCTGTGAAAAAAGGTGAAAAAGTCGGAACATTGACGGCTGCTTATACGGGAGATCAGAAGGATTACGGCTACGTCGGCAGCGATGTATCAGGTGTGAAATTGGTAACAAAAGAAAATGATGAGAAAGCAAACTGGTTTGTCTTAACGATGCGCAGCATCGGCGGATTTTTCGCTGGAATCTGGAACAGCATCGTTGAAACGGTAACCGGCTGGTTTTAATAGCAAAGAGCTCTATGATTAGGGCTCTTTGCTGTAATTTCACATTTACAATCCAAACGATTTGATATTAAAATAGAAATAATCTTCGTGTTTTTCCATATGATTTTGCGGAATTATAGGATACAATAAGATTAAATCTGACAATTCTATCAATAGGGGGATCCTACAATGGCTCAAACAGGTACTGAACGTGTAAAACGCGGTATGGCAGAAATGCAAAAGGGCGGCGTCATCATGGACGTTGTCAATGCTGAACAAGCAAAAATCGCTGAAGAAGCAGGAGCCGTCGCTGTTATGGCGCTTGAACGTGTTCCGGCTGATATCCGTGCGGCTGGCGGGGTTGCCCGTATGGCAGATCCGACAATCGTCGAGGAAGTCATGAACGCAGTGTCGATTCCGGTTATGGCGAAAGCACGCATCGGACATATCGTTGAAGCGCGCGTTCTTGAAGCGCTTGGCGTTGATTATATTGATGAAAGCGAAGTTTTGACTCCGGCCGACGAGGAATTCCACTTAAATAAAAGCGAATTTACCGTTCCGTTCGTATGCGGATGCCGCGATCTTGGAGAGGCAGCACGCCGGATTGGAGAGGGAGCTTCCATGCTTCGCACAAAAGGCGAGCCGGGAACGGGAAATATCGTTGAAGCCGTCCGCCATATGAGAAAAGTGAACGCTCAAGTGCGCAAAGTAGTCGGCATGAGCGATGACGAGCTGATGACAGAAGCGAAAAATCTCGGCGCTCCTTATGAGCTGTTAAAACAAATTAAAGCTGAAGGACGCCTTCCTGTTGTAAACTTTGCAGCCGGCGGCGTGGCAACGCCTGCTGACGCTGCTTTGATGATGCAGCTTGGCGCTGACGGCGTGTTCGTAGGATCCGGTATCTTTAAATCCGATAATCCTGCAAAATTTGCGAAAGCAATCGTTGAAGCGACAACGCATTACACAGACTACAAACTGATCGCCGAGCTTTCAAAAGAGCTTGGAACTGCAATGAAAGGGATCGAAATTTCAAATCTGCTGCCAGAACAGCGTATGCAAGAACGCGGCTGGTAATGTAAGGAGACGGTTTTACATGCTGACAATTGGTGTACTTGGACTTCAGGGAGCGGTAAGAGAACACATTCGTTCAATTGAAGCATGCGGAGCGGCCGGAAAAGTGGTGAAATGGCCCGAAGACTTGAAAGAAATCGATGGTCTTATTTTACCGGGAGGCGAAAGCACGACGATGAGGCGCCTCATCGATACGTATCAGTTTATGAAGCCTCTTCAGGAATTTGCCGCGTCCGGAAAGCCGATGTTTGGAACTTGTGCGGGTTTGATTATCCTGGCGAAGAAAATCGCCGGATCTGACGGTGCTCATCTTGGCGTCTTGAATGTAACGGTGGAGCGCAACTCCTTCGGAAGGCAGAGGGACAGCTTTGAAGCGGATTTAACGGTTAAAGGGCTGGATAGACCGTTTACCGGCGTATTTATCCGTGCCCCTCACATTTTAGAGGCGGGTGCAGACGTCGAAGTTCTTTCTGAGCATGACGGAAGAATCGTTGCTGCCAAACAAGGAAACCTGCTCGGCTGTTCGTTCCATCCAGAATTGACGGATGACGACAGAATAACCAAGCTTTTCATTGACATGGCGGAACAGCATAAAAAAGAAGCCGTCGTATAAAACAGTTGAAAGCTGTGAAAACTTGTAGTACATTAAAAGGACAATTACAGATCGAAAAGCGTTGACAGGAAACAGTAGGAAGCCTCTCTTTCCAAGAGAGCCGATGGTTGGTGCGAATCGGCGAAAGATGCTGTCCGAATCCATCCTTGAGCGAAATGCTGAACATTCAAGTAGGCATTTACGGGAAGACCGTTATGAAACGAAGCGGAAAACGGTGTACGACACGTCCCGTTTTCAATCAGGGTGGCAACGCGAGAGCTCTCGTCCCTTTACACATAAGGGGACCAGGGCTCTCTTTTTTTCGATCAAAAACAGTAAAAAGGAGCGAGGCAGATGCTTGACGTGAAGCTGCTGCGGGCAAATTTACAAGAGATCAAACAAAAGCTTGCCCACAGAGGAGAAGATTTAACAGATTTTGATCAATTTGAAGAATTGGATGCAAAAAGAAGAGAATTGATCGTCAAAGTAGAAGAATTGAAAGGAAAGCGCAATGAGGTCTCCCAGCAGGTGGCGGCTTTAAAACGCGAGAAAAAGGATGCAGACCATCTGATTAAAGAAATGCGCGAAGTCGGCGAAGAGATTAAAACGCTTGATGAAAGCTTAAGAACAGTCGAAGCTTCTTTAGAAAGAATCATGCTGTCCATTCCGAACATCCCTCACGAGTCTGTGCCTGTCGGCGAGACAGAAGACGATAATGTCGAAGTGCGCAAATGGGGCGAGGTTCCCGAATTTTCTTTTGAAGCGAAGCCTCATTGGGAAATTGCCGACCAGCTTGAGATTCTCGATTTTGAGCGTGCCGGAAAAGTGACGGGAAGCCGCTTTGTTTTCTATAAAGGGCTTGGCGCACGGCTTGAACGTGCCTTATTTAACTTTATGCTTGACCTCCATGTCGATGAATACGGCTATACAGAGGTGCTGCCTCCTTACATGGTGAACCGGACGAGCATGACGGGCACAGGGCAGCTTCCTAAGTTTGAAGAGGATGCTTTTAAAATCAGGGAAGAGGACTATTTTCTGATTCCGACGGCGGAAGTGCCGGTGACGAACATGCATCGCGACGAAATTTTAGCGGCTGACGAGCTGCCGATCAATTATGCCGCGTTTAGCGCCTGCTTCCGTTCAGAAGCCGGCTCTGCCGGAAGAGACACGCGCGGATTGATTCGCCAGCATCAATTCAACAAAGTGGAGCTCGTGAAATTTGTTAAACCTGAGGATTCTTATGAGGAGCTTGAAAAGCTGACAAATCAGGCTGAAAAGGTGCTTCAGCTGCTCGGGCTGCCATACCGCGTGATGAGCATGTGTACGGGAGATCTAGGCTTTACAGCAGCGAAAAAATACGATATCGAAGTCTGGATACCGAGCCAGAATACGTATCGTGAAATCTCCTCTTGCAGCAACTTTGAAGCCTTTCAGGCAAGACGGGCCAATATCAGATTCAGAAGGGAAGCAAAAGGAAAGCCTGAACACGTTCATACGTTAAACGGCTCAGGCCTGGCGGTCGGGCGAACAGTCGCCGCCTTGCTGGAGAACTATCAGCAGGAAGACGGAAGCGTCGTCATCCCTGAAATTCTCCGCCCTTATATGGGAAATAGAGAAGTCATTAAAGCATAATGAAAAAAGGTGCGCGAATTAGGCGCACCTTTTTTATTTTAACGACCAGACGGCGGCGATATTCCGCGCGCAATGTTCGAGATACGTTTTTCCATTGGCGAGCGAATCCTCCAACGTACGCGTCCCCGGCACAATGGAAAAAAGAGCCGAAATCCCTTTGTCATAAACGAGTTCACAGCCTTCACCGAGAGAGCCGGCGACAGCGATGACCGGAATGCCTTCCCGCGAGGCCCGGCTTGCGACACCGACCGGCGTTTTGCCGTGAATCGATTGGCCGTCTATTTTCCCTTCTCCCGTGATCACGAGGTCCGCTCCTTTTATCCGTTCAGAGAAAGACAGGGTGTCCAGCACAATGTCGACACCGCTTTTCAATTCCGCTTTTAAAAAAGCCTTGAGGCCCGCACCTAAGCCGCCCGCCGCTCCGGCACCGGGAAGGGAATCGGCCTCACATTTCAGCTCCGCCTTGATGACATAGGCATAATGCTTCAAGTTGTCATCCAATAGGGCAACCATGTCGTCCGATGCGCCTTTTTGCGGTCCGAATACGGCGGATGCCCCATTGGGACCTGTCAGAGGGTTGTCGACGTCACAAGCTGCTTCAAATACGACGTCCTTTAATTTTGGATGCATTCCGTCCGTATTGATCGCAGCAATTTGAGACAATGAACCGCCGCCGTCACCAATCTCGCGGCCGTCTTTGTTTAAAAATTTCACGCCGAGTGCGCTCGCCATGCCCGCGCCGCCGTCGTTTGTCGCACTGCCTCCGAGCCCGATGATGATGTGAAGCGCGCCCTTTTCTGCGGCATCGAGGATCAGTTCTCCCGTTCCCCTCGTCGTCGTCACCAGCGGGTTGAGCTGATCGGGAGGAACGAGATGAAGGCCTGACGCCTCCGCCATTTCAATCACGGCCGTTTTTCCGTCTCCAAGCAGCCCGTAAACCGCCTCAACCGGCGTTCCGAGAGGACCTGTTACCGTTTTGCGGATCAATTCCCCGCCGGTCGCATCAACCAAAGCTTGAACGGTTCCTTCACCTCCGTCTGCGACCGGAATTTTGACATATTCCGCCTCAGGCAGAACGGTTGCAAAGCCTTTTTCAATGCTGTCGGCAGCCTCCATGGAGGTCATGCTTTCCTTAAATGAATCTGGTGCGATCACGATTTTCATACTTTCCGCTCCTTCTTACTTAAAAAATTGAAAAACACCGAAAATCAGCGTCGATATGATCGTTAAAACCAAACCGATGGCCGTTTCGTAAGGAATGAGTGCAAGGCGTTTTTTCATCGGCATGAATACGCTGCCTCCTGTCGTATGAAAAAAACTTCCGTGAGGCAGGTGATCAAGGACTGTCGCACCGGCGTGAATCATGGCAGCGCCTGCAAGGCCGGAGACGCCGAGATCGACAAGCGTCGGCCCGAACACACTGCTGGCGACAGCGGTGCCTGCGGTTGTCGAAGCTGTAGCCATAGACATCAAAATGCCTGAAATCGGCCCCAAAAGAAAAGGCGGCAGACCCAAACCGACAAGGCTGTCCGTGATCAACGAATTAAGCTCTGAATTCGCGATCATCCCGGCGAGTGTTCCTGTGCCAATCAGCATGATGGCGACGCCTGACATTTTAGTGAGGCCGGAAGCGGCAAAATCCTTCAGCTTCCCGGCTTGTCCAGAGGCGATAGCCGTCACAAGCCCCCCGGCCGGGAGTGCGATCATCGGATCAATGGTAATTCCTGCGGCCGGTCTTAAAGCCAATAAAAGAATGGCAGCAGCCGGCCCGCTGATTGCCGCCCAAAACGAGGGGGCATGTTCATGGCCATTGCTTTCAATTTCTGCAGAAGACGTATATGTTCCTTTGTTGGCCAGCCGTTTTGCTAACAAATATGCCGCGCCCAATCCGAAAACGGCGGGAATGATCCCGGCTGCCATCACGGATGTCAAAGGGATGTGAAACGCATCTGAAGCGGCGATTGCATTGGGATTGGGAGACATGATATTCCCGGCTTTCCCGCCGCCGATCATCGCCAAAAGAATGGCGGCTTTGCTGGTTGATGTCCGTTTGGCGATGGCCAGGGCGATCGGGGCAACGGTAATGACTGCAACATCGACGAAAACGCCGACCGCCGTTAAGATTGTTGTCGCCAGCGTCAGCGCAAGCAATGCCCGTTTTTCGCCGATTTTTTTGACGATCGTTTCGGCAATGACTGCAGCTGACCCTGATTGGATCAGGACACCGGCGAGGATGCCGGCCGCCAAAATACGAAGCACGGCAGGAATCATCGTTTTGGCCCCTGATATCATTAAATCTGTCGTTTCAATGACATTCGCACCGCCGATTAAACCTCCGGCCAACGCTCCAATCATCATTCCATAAGCCGGAGGCACCTTTTTTAAAATGAGAAAGATCGAAATCGCTAAAGCGCAAAGAGCGCCAATAGCGTTTATTTGAATATCCACACTGCATCCCCCCTACAACTTAGATTGTAAACGCTTTCTGATGGAGGGAGAATTGGTCAGGCAAACGGATTTTAACGATCTGAACCATCGCAAAATTGTTCACTTGCACAATTTGCAAAAAGCATCATTGCCGTATACAGCTTAAACAGATCCTCCAGATTTTTTGGATCGCATCCAGTTGCCGCTTTAATTTTCTTTAAACGATAGGATAATGTATTTCGGTGAATAAACAGTTTTGAAGCAACTACACCGATTTCTCCGTTTTCCTCGATGTAGCAGAGAAGGGTTTTCATCAAATCGCCTTTTTGATCTGCAAGTGAAAGCCGATCCCAGATCTTTCTGAAATGGATTTCCTGATGTGGATGGCGGATGTTTGAGAGAAGCACAGGGACGGCGAAATCGCGGTAGTCGTAAAAATGATTGCGGGTTCCCGCCTTATCGGCAATGTACAAGGTTTGTTTTGCACTTTGGTACGAAAAGGGAAGCTGGTTGAGCTGCTCAGCTTGTTCTCCGCATGCTCCTCTGATATCCTTCCAGCTGCTCAGCCAATCTTTCCATATCATAAAGGTGTCAGACCGGCTCCTCCCCGGCTCATCTGCCAAGAGAACGGCGATTTCCGTCAGTGAAACATTGGCATAAAGGTCTCGGGGCCTTAGCTGCTTTTCGAGGCCTTTGATAAAGTCCGGCTTCAAATCGGCGGAAGGAAGCTCAAACACGAGGCATAATCGTCTGCCTTCGAGCGGAATTTGCAAACGCTCGGCGCGTCCCAGGAAGTCAAGGGATGACAAATCCGCACCATGGAGCATTTGAATAACCGTTTCCTCCCGAAGCCTTTGGTCCCATGTCAGCTGTTTTGTCAAAAAAGCTTGTTCCACGGTCATTTCCGCCGCCATTTTGACAAGTTCCCCGTATGGACTGACCTTAGACGGAGCCCCCGTAATGCCGATGACTCCGATGATTTCATCATGAAATACGATCGGAAGGTTCACGCCCGGTTTTGTCCCGGCTAAATCGGAGCATTCGTCCGGCGAAATGCTGATTCCGCTTTTGCCAGAAAGGGCATCCTTCGCCCCCGCATGTTCATCACCGATTCTTGAACGATCCCCGGAGGCGATGATCACCCCGTTTTCATCCATAATATTGATATTATGTCGAATAATCGACATCGTTCTATCAACAATTTCCGCAGCGAGTTCTTTTAAGAGATAGTTCATTTTGCCGGTGCTCCTGTCCAGTTGTTTTTCATATGAGGATTTTTCCGTCGATCCACCATTCGATAAATTGTTTTAAAGTGGGGGCAACCCACGTACGGCTGTCGTCTTCATGATTCCAAACGTATATATCGTCTCTTTGGATGGAACCGTTTAAAATGGAATAACCAAATAAATCGCCGTTTCCTGCGTCAGCGATAAATAAGAGACAATCAAATGGCATATACAAATCTTTAAAAATTTCGCTGTTTCTCAGCTCTTTGTTTTCGTCTATGATCCGGTCTGCGGACCAAATGAGATGGCATCCGAATTCATCGTTTATGCCATCCGTTTCTTTCAGCAGGCTTTCCAATTCTTCCGGGAGATCAATGTTGAATGTCTGTTTGATCTCCTCCAGTTTTGCGGTTTCAGCAGGCTTGTTATATGTATACTTTCCCGGAAAATCTCGCCACATCGTCATCACCTTTATCATGTCTTTTATATCATTATAAGTGAACGATCAATAAAATTAAATTTTTATTAAAAATACCCTTGACTCAGAAATATGGGACATGTTATATTAATTCTTGTCGATACGGAGGAATACCCAAGTCTGGCTGAAGGGATCGGTCTTGAAAACCGACAGGGGTGTCAAAGCCCGCGGGGGTTCGAATCCCTCTTCCTCCGCCATTATTGATTTGCATTTTAGTGATTGACTAAGCATAAATTGGAGATTGTGTTGCCGCTGCCCGGATGAGGCAGCGGTTTTTTTATATTCTAACGATAACAGCATGGCTGGCGAATCTGGAGAAAATTGCCCCCAAGCCCTGAACCGAAAAGGGCCGGGGGTCTTGTGTTTTCTAATAAGTTCCTATAAAGTAAAAATTAGCGATAGATCGGCTTTTTGTAGGGGCGTTCGGCTCACCTCCATATATGGAAGAAGGGAGGTGAGAAAATATGGCTGTAGAAAGTGCAATTCAATTGATGCTTTCCTTTGGAATCCTGATTGTAGGGATTCTGACGCTGGCCTATAATTTCACGAAAAAAAAGTAGAACGCCCCTGACTCCTACATCCGGGCGTTCCACTTCTAACATTTAGGACAAAGCCGACTCCCTTACAGGAGCTATTCTATTGCCGATCGGAGATGTTACCAGCATCTTCGATCTTTTTGTATTCACAGTATACTCTTCAGAATAAATTATATTCATGTGTGCTGTAATTGTGAACAGGAACTGTATACTGATTGTGTATCGACTATATATTGTCATTGTAGAACAACATGTTGGCCTTGTCCATAAAAAATTCCCTGAATGGAGTATTCGGGCGGCTGAACCTCTGCGGCGTAAATCAAGCCGTCAAGATATACCTCTTTTTTCATATCTATCTTTGAATGACTTTGCTAATTTTTTCGATAATGGGGTCCAAGGAGGCGGAATTGTTCAATAAATCGTATTCCTCTATGTTGACCCTTACGACAGGACAGGCGTTAAAGCCGCTGATCCAGTTTTCGTACCTTGTATACATTTCCTCCCAGTAGGACCGGTCTGTCTGGAGCTCCATTTCCCGTCCGCGTTTTTGGATGCGGTCGAGGATTTTCTCCAAATCGCCTTCCAGGTATATAAGGGCATCAGGGTGAGGGAAGTATGGCGTCATCACCATCGCTTCAAACAGGCTCGTGTAGGTTTTATAGTCGATTTTTGACATCGTTCCTTGTATCGGCATGCATTTTCGCAAAAATACCTGTATCTTCGTAAATGGAGCGGTCCTGGACAAAGCCGCCTCCAGATTCAAAAATATATTTTTGCTCTTTGAACCGTTCTGCCAAAAAGAAAATCTGCAAATGAAAACTCCAGCGTTCGAAGTCGTTATAAAAAGCCTCCAAATAAGGATTATTCACGACATTTTCAAGTGATGTTTTAAAGCCGAGCCTTTTTGCAAGCTCTTTTGTTAATGTAGATTTCCCCACTCCCACCGTGCCTGCGACGGTAATGATGGCGTCTTTCGGAATATCGTGTACAGTCATTGTATATACTCCTTTACTTGATCGGCAATTCGCTGAAAAACTTCTTTAGATAAAACAAAATCATCCTGATCACCGTTTATTTCGATAATCGGCAACGTTGGTTCAGCTTCTTTGATTTGTTTGATTGCAGTCTCGTAGTCTTCGATCAGCTGTTCCAAATACTGCTCGTCCATCTGCTGTTCAAAAGACCGTCCCCGCTTTTTGATCCTCTTTAATAAAGTCGGAAGGCTTGCGCGAATATAAATGATGATATTCGGCTTCGGCAAGTCCTCTGTGAGCAGTCCGTAAATTTTTCTGTATTTCTCAAGCTTTCTGCCTGTTAACGTCCGTTCCGCAAAAATGAGATTTTTATAAATATGGTAGTCGGAAATGACGGGTTTGTTTTTATGTAAAAACTCTTTTTCAGCGTCTTCAAGCTGTTTGTAGCGATTGCAGAGGAAAAACATTTCCAGCTGAAAGCTCCATTCGTCTTTATCCTCATAAAATTTGCCGAGAAAAGGGTTTTCTTCGACAATTTCCTTAACAAGGGACAAGGAGAGCGTTTCTGAAAGCATGCTGGCCAATGTTGTTTTTCCCGCCCCGATGGGACCTTCGACAGCAATAAAAGGGGCTCTTTTCATAGGTGTCCTCCTACTTGGATAAGCGTTTGCTTTTGATTTTCAACATTCATATTGTATCACATCCTTTTCTTTTGCCCATGAAAAAAACGTTCCGTTAACGTGGGAACGTCTCTTTTACAATATTAAATTGATCGGCGATCAGGAGCCAGTTTTGCGGGAATGACAAGCCGAGCTTCCAATAGCTGATTCCCCTTAAGTTTAATTCTTTAATCAGATTGAATTTAGCTTGGATCGATCTTGCATCCTCGAACCAGACTTCGTGCTGTTTGCCCGCTTTGTCTGTATAGCGGAAATGCGGGGCCTGGGCTTCTTCATCGAATAAAATAGATGCGTTATTCTCGCTGGCAATCGTGATCGCTCGCTGGGGGCTGATGGCTTTTGCGGGCGGTCCGCCCGGTTTATAGGGAAGCGTCCAATCATAGCCGTATAAATTTTGGCCCATAACGATTTTATTGGCGGGCATTTCTGTGAGCGCATATTCAATGACATTGCGGACGGGCCCTATCGGCGACACGGCCATTGGCGGTCCTCCGCTGTATCCCCATTCATACGTCATTAATACGACGAAATCGACAATTTGGCCATGCGCCCGGTAATCGTGAGCTTCATACCATTGCCCGGCTTGCGTCGCGCTTGTTTTGGGCGCTAAAGCGGTGGAAATCAGCCAGCCTTCCTGTCTGAAGCGGTCTCGCGCCTCTCTTAAAAATTGATTATAAGCCTCTCTGTCCTGGGGTCTTAAATATTCAAAGTCAAAATGAATGTCTCTGAATCCGTATCTTCTGGCAGTGATAACAATTTGATTCAGCAATGTGTTTTTGACGTTCTCGTCTGTCAGGATGATCCTTCCGAGCTCGGCGCTGAAGGCATCGTTCTCAAGATTGGTCACAATCATCATCATTGTGACGTTCTGCCTGTCGGCAATTTGCTTCAACCCGGTAAGCGGCGGCTCGCGCAGCGTACCGTTACGCCTAACCTGAAAGCTAAAAGCTCCGAGATAGGTCAGATATGGCGAAGCTTCTCTCGCCGCTTGCTGGAGAGCAGCGCTGACTGTGTTTCCTCGCGGTTCAATATAAGCATTTACTTCTATATTTCGCTTTGGCCCAGGAGGAATGTACAATAACAGCCCTACAGGGAGCTCGGCGTCTGGCCGCATGCGGTTGATCCTGGCGAGCTCGGCCGCCGACATGTTAAAACGGGCTGCGATCGATGCCAGTGTATCTCCTGCTCTTACCTCGTAAAATTGACCGGCAATCGGTATCACGATGGTTTGTCCGACAACAAGACGGTTCGGATTTGGAATCTCATTTGTCTCGACAATTTCATTTACCGTGGTTCTGTACCGATTGGCAATTGTGTAAAGCGAATCGCCTCTTTTCACGACGTAGATTTGGATGGAAAACGCCTCCTTTCTCATTGCTACCACTATATGAGAAAAAGAAGTGTTTCATGCTCTAAGTTTCATTGATGAGCTCACCGGAAGTTGTAATGTTGGCAAACAGGACATCCTTCATTATCGTGATTGCGTACCGGTTGTCTTTTTCAGTGTTTGAGGCGATGCAATCCTTCGGCAGCGTAATGTCGTATTCCCGCATATAGGCATCGTTTGCAGTAAACAGAACGCATATGTTGCCGGCGATTCCCGTAATGACCAGATGATTGACAGCGAGTTCGTTTAACAGCGTGTCGAGTGCGGTTCCGTAAAAAGCCGAATGCTTAGGCTTGATGAGAAAATAGTCGTTTTCACTCGGCGCCAGCAGGTCGATGATGTTTTTGCTTTTTCGATTTTTGCATTTCTTGATAATGGCAGCAATATCCGCTTGCCAAATTCCAAAATGGTCATTAATGTATATGATAGGCCAATTCATGCTGTGTGCATGTTTCTTTAACGCCAGGAGATCGGGGGCCATCGCCTCTGTTTTTTCGGAAAGAGCGTCACCCATATCGAATTGAAAATCATTGATGATGTCGACAATAATAAGGGCGGTATTTGACTTGGACAAGTCGGTCTCTCCTCCTTTCAGATTGTTATTATACGTTAGCCTTTCCGGATGAAGAAAAAACATTGAAAGAGTGCGTGCTGATGACACAAGACGAGCTTTATATGAAAGAAGCCATTCAAGAAGCGAGAAAAGCCGAGGAAAAAGGAGAGGTGCCGATCGGCGCCGTACTTGTTCTCGACGATGAAATCATTGCCCGCGCCCACAACTTGAGGGAAACGGAGCAAAGATCCCTCGCGCACGCAGAAATGCTTGTCATAGACGAAGCGTGCAAAAAGCTTGGGACATGGCGGCTTGAAAGAGCGGTCCTTTATGTTACGCTTGAGCCCTGCCCGATGTGCGCCGGAGCGGCCGTGCTTTCAAGGGTTGAAAAAGTCGTTTTTGGAGCGTTTGACCCAAAAGGCGGCTGTGCAGGGACTTTAATGAACCTTCTTCAGGAAGAGAGGTTTAATCATCAGGCGGAAGTGGTCACAGGCGTCTTGGAGGAAGAGTGCGGCCTGTTGCTGAGCGATTTTTTCAGGAAGCTTCGGGCGAAAAAGAAAGCAGAAAAGCAAAATAAAGCACAGAGATAGAAATTTGCAATTAAGGATGAAATAAGTTATACTAAGGTGTGCGTCATAAATAGACGCATCAGCATAATTTGATATTTATTTTGCCGTGCTAAGCGGGGAGGTAGCGGTGCCCTGTACTCGCAATCCGCTCGAGCGAGGCCGAATTCCTTTCTCGAGGTTCGTTTACTGTAAGGCCTGCCTTAAACAAGTGGTGTTGACGTTTGGGTCCTGCGCAATGGGAATCCATGAACCATGTCAGGTCCGGAAGGAAGCAGCATTAAGTGGAACCTCTCATGTGCCGCAGGGTTGCCTGGGCTGAGCTAACTGTTTAAGTAACGCTTAGGGTAGCGAATCGACAGAAGGTGCACGGTAAATCAATCATCAAATTACAAACTCATCTATTTTCGAATAGATGGGTTTTTTTCTTAATAAGAGCTTTTGGAATTGAAAGCAGCTTCATGTATAATAAGGATGATGATATTAAGAGGAGGGCGTGTTTGTGAGTTATCAGGCTTTATATAGGGTGTTCAGGCCGCAGTTGTTTGAAGATGTCGTCGGTCAGGAACACGTCACGAAAACGTTGCAAAATGCCCTTTTACAAAAGAAATTCTCTCACGCCTATCTGTTTTCCGGACCGAGAGGAACAGGGAAAACAAGCGCCGCAAAACTTTTTGCCAAAGCTGTAAACTGTGAGCGCGCTCCGGTCAGTGAACCGTGTAACGAATGTTCCGCGTGCAAAGGCATTACAAGCGGTGCAATTTCAGACGTCATTGAAATCGACGCCGCATCCAATAACGGTGTAGATGAAATTCGCGACATCCGGGACAAAGTGAAATTCGCCCCGTCCAGTGTCACGTATAAAGTATATATCATAGATGAAGTACATATGCTTTCTATTGGCGCATTCAACGCTCTTCTTAAAACGCTTGAAGAACCGCCTGAGCACTGTATTTTCATTCTTGCAACAACAGAGCCCCACAAAATTCCGTTAACGATTATTTCAAGATGTCAGCGTTTTGATTTTAAGAGAATCACGTCACAGGTCATTGTCGGACGAATGAAAAAAATCGTCGAAACCGAGCAGTTCAAGGTTCAGGACGGCGCACTCGAAATTATCGCCAGTGCTGCCGATGGAGGAATGAGGGACGCGTTAAGCCTGCTTGATCAAGCAATATCATTCAGCGGCGATGAGCTGACGGTTGATGACGCGCTGCTGATCACGGGCGCCGTGTCTCAAGCGTATATCGGAAAGCTTGCATTGTCCCTTCATGAAAAGAATGTTTCCGATGCTTTGGAAACATTGAACGAGCTGCTTCAGCAGGGGAAAGACCCGGCAAAACTGATCGAGGATATGATTTTCTATTTCAGGGATATGCTCCTTTATCAGACAGCGCCGGATTTAGAGGGTGTGCTTGAAAAGGTGAAAGTGGATGAAGCGTTCCAAAACCTGTCAAAGCAAATTCCTGCACCTGCTCTTTATGAAATGATTGATATTTTAAATAAAAGCCATCAGGAAATGAAATGGACGAATCACCCGCGCATTTTCTTTGAAGTTGCGGTCGTGAAGCTTTGCCAGGGCGCGAAAGCAGAGGCGCCTTCTGCCGGACAGCCGGAAATCGAAGACCTTATCAACAAAGTTCGCCGGCTTGAACAGGAAATCGACAGGCTTAAAACGTCTGGATTCCAAGCAGCTCCAGCACAGAATCAGCCAAAAGAAGCGCCGCGCCCGCAAAAAAGCGTGAAAAGCGGATACAAGGCGCCGGTCGGCCGCATTCATGAAATATTAAAAGAGGCGACAAGATCGGACCTGGAAAAGCTCAAGGGATGCTGGGGGGAATTGCTTGCCCAGCTCAAACAGCAAAACAAGGTGTCCCATGCAGCCCTTTTGAATGACAGTGAACCGGTAGCGGCGTCTTCAACCGCATTCGTCCTCTCATTTAAATATGAAATTCACTGTAAAATGGTTGCCGAAGACAATAACGGCGTCAGGACAAACCTGGAACAAATTTTAGACGGAATGCTTGGCAGAAGAATAGATATGGTTGGCGTTCCCGAAGCCCAATGGGGTAAAATAAGAGAAGAATTTTTACAGGAACACCAGCCGGAAGATTCAGATGCAAATACCAAAGAAGAAGAGGATCCGCTGATAGCAGAAGCTAAAAAGCTGTTCGGAGCGGAACTGATTGAAATCAAAGAATAAAAACAGGAAAGAGAGTGGATTTAGGTATGCGCGGTGGAATGGGAAATATGCAAAAAATGATGAAACAAATGCAAAAAATGCAGAAAGATATGCAAAAAGCGCAGGAAGAGCTTGCGGAGAAAGTGCTTGAAGGTACAGCAGGCGGAGGCATGGTCACCGTTAAAGTAAACGGGCAAAAAGAAATTATTGATGTCGTGATCAAAGAGGAAGTCGTTGATCCGGAAGATGTGGAAATGCTTCAAGACCTCGTTCTTGCGGCGACAAACGACGCTTTGAAACAAGTCGACGAAGTGACAAATGAAACGATGGGTAAGTTTACAAAAGGAATGAACATGCCGGGTTTATTCTAGGAGGAAAATAATAATGCAGTATCCTGAACCAATATCAAAGCTGATCGACAGCTTTATGAAATTGCCAGGGATCGGACCCAAAACAGCGGTCCGTCTGGCTTTTTTTGTTCTCAGTATGAAGGAAGATGTTGTATTAGATTTTGCAAAGGCATTGGTAAACGCAAAGCGCAATTTGACGTATTGTTCGGTTTGCGGGCACATTACAGACCAGGATCCCTGCTATATTTGCGAAGATACAAGAAGAGATAAATCGGTGATATGCGTTGTTCAGGATCCGAAAGACGTCATTGCCATGGAAAAGATGAAAGAATACGATGGATTGTACCATGTTTTGCATGGGGCGATATCTCCGATGGACGGCATCGGACCGGAAGACATTAAAATACCCGAATTGTTGAAACGATTGCAGGATGATCAAGTAACGGAAGTGATTCTCGCGACAAACCCAAATATAGAAGGAGAAGCTACAGCCATGTACATTTCAAGGCTCTTAAAACCATCAGGCATCAAGCTGTCGCGCATTGCCCATGGACTTCCAGTCGGCGGCGATTTGGAATATGCAGATGAAGTCACTCTTTCTAAAGCGCTTGAAGGCAGACGTGAGATGTAGAGGGAGGAGAATTGCATTACCATGGGGTTTCTTCGAAAAAAAAAGCTAAGAAAAGAATTTGATCAAAAATTGATGGAACAGCTGATGAGGCAAAAGGAAGAATGGAACAGACAAAAGCGGCTGATTGAAAACAGCCTTGAGCCTTCCCTTGAAGTCCTTCACGAGTTAAAAGTCGCCGAGGCAAAATACTTTTTTTATTTGCGTGAGGCCAAAAAAAGATATTTAAGACTCGGCGGATGGAAGTAGCCGGTCTATTTTCATGAATCTCTTCATATGCTTGTACTAGAAAAAATGAGGAGTGAGGGATTCATGGGATCTGTTATTATCATTGGGGCAATTGTGGCGTTGGTTGCCCTGTTGTTTTTTTCAGGAGCCTCCTTTAAACCGTTAAAATGGGCTGGTACAATTGCCGTTCGATTTATCATCGGGGCGCTGTTATTATTCTGTGTGAATCTGTTTGGCGAGAGCATGGGAATTCACTTGCCGATTAATGTTATTACGACAGGAATCAGCGGGCTGTTGGGTATTCCGGGAGTGGCGGCACTTATTGTGATTAAGCAGTTTATTATAATTTAATTTTTTGTTGACATTTGTCTTCTAAGGTGTTAAATTTATATTCGTCGCTGATGACGAATTATTTTTTTGAAAAAAAGTTGTTGACGACATTCTGAATAAATGTTACTATATTATAGTCGCTTCGAGAGCGGCAACGAAGTTCTTTGAAAACTAAACAAG
>NZ_JBALMR010000112.1:0-2569 GCF_036963165.1 Bacillus sp. JJ675
AAGAAAACCTCCTTTTGATTTAAAATAAAAAAGATAGAACATGAATATGCATATATTTGGAGAATTGAAGTTGACCCTAAAAAAAGCATTTATATCATTGCCGGAATCATGGCTTCAGGAAAAGCAACGATTTCCCAGATGTTGCAGGGCAATTCGATCAGGGTGTTCACGTTCGGGGCGAATATTCCGGAAGATGATTGTCCATGGTCGCATCGATATGTCCTGACGGCAGGGAAGGCGCGGAAGAACGGTTGAGGCTTCGCTACAGGATGGCGGCAAAGGTTGCGGAAATGTACTATCAAGCGGGATTGTTTAGCAGGATATTTATTTAGGAAAAGAAGTAAAGGCTTTTCTTCAAAAATTTGAAGCATCCCCCGTTTACCAGCCATCATCGACAGAGAAAAAACCGCAATAAATCAGGCTGCCGCATCTGGGAGGTTGAAGCCTTTACCACATATCGGAAAAAGCAAATCCGAAAACAGGGCTTTGGATTGATTCATCTGAGTTGACGCCGGAAGAGAGGCGCTGAATGAAATTATAAAGCGGGCGGAACCCGAAGCGCGTCTTGTATCAAAGAAGACTGCAGACAACGCCTGCAGTCTCTTTCGCCGGATGTAGTAAAGGCATTTGTTATGTATTGAATATTTTATCCCGTATTTGAGAATGGATATTGGGATTGAGCAAAAAAATGATCGATTGAAGCTGTTCCTTTTTGTTGATTGAGGGATCTGCGTGATGCTGATGATTATAGCCGCTAAAAATCGCGATCATCGTCGAAGCCAAAACCCTCGGGGGAATTTGGGTCTGAACAATTCCTTCCTCCTGCAGCTGCTCGATCAGCAAAACGAAAAATTGTCTCCACCGTTCATACAATAATGCGATTTTCTTTTCGATTTCCGGATATCTGTGGCTGTTGGCCATAAATTCCAAAAATAAAGCTGTCGTGTGCTCTTTATTTGTTTTTTGAATCAGGTATTCGATTCCTGTCAACAGACCCCTCAAAGTCTTTTTCTGAAAACATTTCATGCTGATCAGAAAACGCTCTTCCATCTGTTCATTCATAATGTGAAGAAATAATGACTCTTTGGATTTAAAGTATAGATAAAACGTAGCTTTTGAATAACCTGCTTCCTTCATGATTTCATCTACCGAGGTTGCCGAATAGCCCTTTTGGGCAAACAGCCGGCAGCCGGCATCTATGATTTTTTGAACCGTATTCATTGTGTTTTTTTTCATTAGCTGTCCTCTCTTCTTTGATTGAAAGTGAATGGGTATGTATGCAGAATATTTAGAAGCGTTAAGCACCGGATGATATTTGTAAAAAGCGCTCCATTCTTTCGCTCAAAATGGAGTCAACAACCTGAGACGGACGCTCTGATATCAAGCATAGCAGTGTCAGGCGGGGACCGCCAAGTGACATAAGGCCGTAATCTCCAATGAATCGACTAAGGTCAAACGGTATGTAAATTCGTCCCAGAGGCGCTTTCCGGATACAAATTTGCCCATTACTTTGTAAAATTCCCAGCATTCATTCTAACATTTACTGCTAAAAACATCACATATATTCTAATTTATTTAATCGAACTTTTCAGTTTTTTATAGGAATGAATAAAATGCCCGGGATCTCCGTTTATTTCAAATGCGAAGACCCCCTGATTTGTATGGAGATAAAGCAGACCTGCGTCAGTGAAGGGCCTGTATGATATGTCATGGATATGTTCCAAACGAAATTGACGGTTTGCGCTTTGGATTTTATCTTTGTATAAATTCAGACGGTGCTTTATTTTCAAATATTTTTGCTGATTGAATTCGATGATCTTTTCTGTTTTATGATAAGAAATCGCGGAAATGACATGCTGCTCTTCCCTCACGTTTATTACCTCCGTATTTTAGGACAGACGAAATCGATATCCCGGACTTTGTCTACATGTTATCTTTTTTCATACGCAAAGGTAAAGCAGCGCGTTTTCCGGAATCACGTCCTTACGGCTTCATCAACCGGTAATATTCATACGAATGGATGGCTAATCCCCTGTAAACGGAAAGGTTTGCATAACGGGAGTCGACGATGTCGAGCTCTTGATTCATTTCGGTTTCCGTTTTTCCAAAAAAAGTTGTATAGGCCTCTGGAACATCCTTCGTTTCTACAGCGACGGAAAAGGGTTTTCCTGTTTTGGCCGCATAATCGGCTTCCCCTTCTGAGATCGAAATGATTCCTGCTGCGGTATTTCGGTAGGCCATCATCGTCACGCCTCCGTCCATCATATCGATCACATGATAAGCCAATTTTTTAGCAGTTCCTTGATAAACATAATCGTATTCCGCTCCGTCCCACCAAAACGGGATTGCCGCGGACACCGGAATCTTCTCCGGCTCAGATGCAGCCTTAGTCTTAAGCTTAGCCAGGAGATCCAAATAGTCTTTGATCAGCGTTTTCCGGGCCTCTTTATCCTTCCATTCGGAGTTTAAATACGGTTCAATATCAAACTGAATACCGGAAAACCTTTTCTCGGCTGAGGAGACCTTTTGATTGAAATCATAAATCTGTTGCATCTGGTTTAGCGCTTCA
>NZ_JBALMR010000113.1:0-15057 GCF_036963165.1 Bacillus sp. JJ675
AAAGCCGTCTAGTGTGTTTGAGTTATTTCCACTGTCTACTTGACAGGGTGCAGATCAGATTCTCCGGATTTTTCTCGCTTATTCTGCGCGGTTTTTCAGGCTGCGGGGATTTACCTGATCTTTCAGAGCAGGTAAAGAATCCAAGGCTGCCCCGATCTTTTCCCAAGAGACGATTTTGAAATTTTGGTTCTTTAACGCGCCGTTTTCGGTATTTTCGCCGTCTTGGGCAACAAAGATCCCGTACGGATATTTCTTGCCGAGTCCGAAGCCGAGAACGTCGATTCCATCCGTATCGCTTGTCCCGTCAATGGCTTTGCCGTCTGCGATTGTAAACGCGCCGATATATTTGTGATCTCCCTGGCGGTCATAGATGGCGTATCTGTTATCGCCCTGGCTTGATGCGAGCAAATACCCCGTACCGTCTGCACCGTAATAAATGGTCAGCCCTTCAATGTCTGCGGTCAGATGCCTTCCGTCAGCCCGATCGATGACCTTTCCGTATTTGCCGCCGTTCGGTTCGGCGCTGAATGCCCAAATCGCGACATCCTCCTCAGCGATGTACAAGTTGCCGTATTCGTCATCTGTTGCAAGTCCTTCTGTTTGCGAGCCCATTTGAAATGCCCGCACCTTTTTGCCCTCGACTTGTCCTTTTCCGTTGTCCGACAGCTCATACTGTTCAAATTCGCCGTCCTTTCCCGTCACCATCGCATAGAACTTTCCGGTTTTCTGGCTGTGGTATAAGCTGAATCCGTAGACTTCATTGATGGCCGTTTTAATCGGCTTTTTCGGATTGACGATCGATGTCAGCTCGGCTTTAGCGCCGTTGAACGCGTATATTTCGATCGTGTTTTTTCCGGCTGATCTGTTGGATGCTCCGACAATATCGACCGTCCTGTCTCCCAGCGGGAAATTGTAGCGAAGGTCAACATTGTTTAATTGACCGAATGGATAGGAGGCAAGCTGCTTTCCCTCAAGATCATACACGATTAAGCCGGCGGCTGCCTTTGTTTGAGGAAGCCCGCTCCATGGGATAAAGTATATTTCATATGACACCCTCCTTTTTATTGGAATTTATCATAGCAAATATATGTAAGTTGAAAATTAAAGGAATGTTAATTTTTGTTAAAGAAGAAGCGGGTTAATCCAATGCAGATGGAGAATTCTATAGTCCGCATACTGGAATTCCAAATAACTTTGTCCAGATTCACTGCGGAGAGCGAATGATTGGAACGTATATATCAAGTTCGGGTGCGCTTAGATCCTGGTCTATCGGATAAAACTCCATGTGTGTGAAAGCTTTGTCGCTTAATTGAAAGCCGTTTGCTTTAATCCACTGATAGACGTTTCGATAAGTTGCTTCCGGGTTTTCATCCTGCGGGTGCCTGGCATGCGCATATGTCAGTGGAGGAACCTGAAAGCTGATCATTCCCGCCGGAAGAACTTCAGGCAGGCCGTCTGTTTCCATCAAAATGAAGAAATCGAATTGTTCTTCGCCGAAATGTTTCGAAATCGCCCACATTCCCCTGTCATCCTTCACGCCGATTATTTGCCGATAACACTTCTTCAATTGCAAAATGACGCGTGCAGCTTTTTTGCATGGGCTTCTTCGAATGTGACGGTTTTTGTAAAGCCGACTCCGGTAAATCCGGATTTTGCCGTTGCAGTGATTTCCATTGTTTCAGCCTCCATTTCCAAATTGATATTCAATTATTCGATAAACCAAAAGCGAATCCTCTAAAAAAAGCAGCCTGTCTTATAGACAGGCTGCCGGGTGTTCGATTAACGAACGCCTTTCATAAATTTTTGAATTTTTGGAGAGAGCATAAATAAAATCAATCCCAATACGATAGCTACTCCGCCGATCGTTCCGAAATAGGCGATTTCAGTGTTTGTATTGTAATACTTTACGATCTGTGCATTGATGGCTTGTGCCGAAGCATTTGACAAAAACCAGAGGCTCATCGTCTGCGCGGAGAAAGCAGCAGGAGCAAGCTTTGAAGTTGCAGATAAGCCGACTGGGGAGAGGCATAATTCCCCGAGCACGACAATCAAAAAGCTCAGTACGAGCCACATTGGATTAGCAAGCGATTGGGTGCCGTTAATGTAGGCAGGGAAAATCATGACGATGAATGACAAGCCGGCCAGAATCAGCCCGAGCGAAAATTTCGTCGGAGTCGACGGCTGGCGGTTGCCGAGACGCATCCAGAGCCACGCGAATACCGGCGCGAGCACGACGATAAACAGCGGGTTTAACGATTGAAACCATGATGATTGCAATTGCAGGCCCATAAATTCTAAATGAGTCCGTTTGTCTGCATACGTTGCCAAGATATTGGCGCCCTGCTCCTGAATCGCCCAGAACATCATCGATGCGATAAACAGCGGAATATAAGCGATAAGACGGGATTTTTCGTCACTTGTCGTTTTTGAGCTGCAAAACATTACGATGAAATAAGCCAAAGGAATCAGGATGCCGAGAATGCTGACAAGCATCGTAAACACGTTGATCGTCAAAAGGCCTTTCATAATGAAAAAAGCGGCGATGATGGCGATGAGTAAAACACCGAGGCCGAGGCGCACGAATACTTTTTTCCGTTCAGCCGGCGTCAGCGGATTCGGAACGGCTTGACCTGCTTGTCCGAGGTTTTTCTTTCTCGTCAGCACGTATGTGACAAGTCCGATAAACATTCCGACGGCGGCAAGGCTGAATCCGAGATGATAGTTGTACGTCTGGCCGACTGTGCCGACGATAATCGGCGCAAGGAATCCGCCGAGGTTGATCCCCATGTAGAAGATGCTGAAGCCTGAATCGCGGCGGTTATCTTCAGAGCTGTACAGGTCGCCGACAACGCTTGATACGTTCGGCTTTAAAAGGCCTGTCCCAATGATGATCAAAAACATGCTGGCGAAGAAAGCGGGGACGCTGCCAGGGAACGACAAAAGAATATGTCCGAACATAATGAACACGCCGCCGTAAAATACGGTTCTTGCCGTGCCGAGGAGCCTGTCCGCGATCCAGCCGCCGATGATTCCCGACATATAGACGAGGGAGCCGTAAACGGCCATAATCGAGTTTGCCGTGCTTTCGTCAAAGCCGAGGCCGCCTTTGGACACTTGTGTATACAAATAATAGATAAGGATCGCTCTCATCCCGTAGTATGAGAAACGCTCCCAAAATTCAGTGAAAAATAGAGTGAAGAGCCCGCGGGGATGTCCAAAAAACCCCTTTTGCGGAATGTTTTGAATAATTTCATTTTGATGATTAGACATTCGCAATACTCCTTCATTTTTGAGCTTATTATAAAAATCATATTCTTATATAATGATCGTGTCAATACACCTCAAATTGATTTATCTATTGAATAGGGAAAAAGACCCCATTGGTAAAGCGCTTTACATAAGGTGAGAAAAAAGATTTTCGGGGAGCATTTGATATAAAGATTTTTTAATAAAATTTTATCTATTTTTTGTACAAGCGAAAGTTAATAGAGCGGCATATATATGAGAGAATAGAAGATTTTTCAAAAGGAGGCTGAATATACTGTGCCAGAACGGCAAGCCGAGGAAATGACAATGGCGGTCGCCGATGTGACAAAATTCGGCGCTGTCGGTGACGGCAGGACAGATTGCACAAACGCAATCAACGAATGTCTGAAATGGGCGAAGTCTATGGGCATCCATACAGTATGGATACCGAATGGAACATACTTGATTGATGCGACGCAAAACGGAGATTCTGCATTCCCGTTTCGAAACGCTGGAATCAATGTACCAAGCGGCATTGCAATTCAGATGGATGCCGAAGCGGTTATGCAGGTCAAGCCAAACGGTTCATGGGGATATTCTGTCTTTTATATAGGCGGTGAATCGAACGTCAAAATATCCGGAGGCGCAATCATCGGAGACAGGGATGAGCACACTTATACGCCAACACCGAGGCCGACGCATGAGTGGGGGTTCGGCATCTGTGTCGAGGGAGCGTCACATGTGCTGATCGAAAACGTGAGACTAGCCGATTTTACCGGTGACGGCATCATCATCAGCGCCGGCGGTCAAGGCTACAAACCTTCAATGGACGTGACGGTGCGGAATTGCAACATCAGCCGCTCCCGCAGGAACAACATCTCGATCACGGGCTGTGACGGCGTACTGGTTGAAGGGTGCAACATTGAGGATGCAGGGACAGGAAACGGCACGGCCCCGCGGTTCGGCATCGATATCGAAGGTTACAGTGAAGGATCTGTCGTCTATGAAAAACCCGTCAATGTCACCATTCGAAATAACGTCTTCAAAGGCAATGTAAACAGCGCGATCGCCAATTTTAACGGAGCCTCTGTGGTAATAGAAGGAAACCACGCGGACGGCACCATTTCCTATGGATACGGGGCCAAGACGATCATTGCCGGCAACATTTTGGAAAACAATCAGGATGCTGCGCGGCCGAAAACGGGCATTGCCGGACTGGGAACAGATACTTTGGGGGAAGACCGTGATGCTGTGATTAAAGGAAATTTGATCACCGGCTTTTCGACGGGCATGGATATCCGCGGCAAAAACGTTCTTGTCTCAGGCAATAAGATAACCGATTTTGAAAATGCGGGGATCTCGGTTTATGCGGCATCACAGGTTTTCATTGAAGGAAATGACATCGAAAACGGCGTGACGGAAAAAAAGAAAAGCGTCGGCTTCAGCGTCACTCAGTCAGACCGCATCACCTTTTCCAATAACACTATTACTAACGTCATTCTTGCGGTAAGAAGCTCGGGCGAAGACGTGCAATTGAAACAAAACGTCATCAAATTGTTTTCGAGAGGGGTCTGGATCTCACAGGGGAACGCGGTTATCGAAGGCAATTTCATTTCACCGGCCTCGTTTCAAATCGTGCCGGAATCCTATTCATTATCGGTCACAGACCGGGCTTCCGCCGTCATTCAGAATAACATCATCACCGGTTTTAAAAATTTTGCGATCTATTGCTCGACGGAAAAGGAAACGAAAATATTCGGCAATATGATTAAAGATTCTCCTCTTGTTGTGACGATTTATATGACGCTTGGAACGCATGAATTCATCGGCAATACCGTTTCCCTCATCAGAGAGGAAAGGCCGGCCATCATCCTCTACATCAGCCAGTCAACAGGATCCCTCATCATGAACAATACCATCCACAGCCGTTCGGCAGACGGAATCACAGCCATCCAAACCGATGCCTCAACACAATCGGGAATTATCGGAAACACGGTTGTGAAAGGGACGATTCACAGTCATCAGACAGATGTCGTAAAAGGAAACATAGTCGTATGAAAAACAAGGCTCCCTTTACGAAGGGAGCCCGTTTTTTTATGTCCTTTTTTTCTTTTTTCTGCCGTTCAAAATCGCTGCTGCTACAAGAATCAAAAAATAGAAAAGAATGATCACATATTCCCCCAATTCCAAAGTGGTAAACGACATATTATTAACCACCGCCTCATGCAGCGTCATCCCCTGATAAAAATCGAGCACGATGGAAAACGTCATTAAGCAGATGAACAGCAAAACCCCGATCCCGATGACTTTCATAAACACCACTCTCCGTTCCACGTTATTTTCTCTGTTTTTACGAAGCGCTATACACTTAAGCGGGTATAAATGATCTGTTGTTAGGAAAAATACGAAAAACAAGAGAAAAGGGGATTCTGTCAGCCATGCCATTCTTTTTTAAAGGCCGTTATCAAGCGAAACAAAAACGTGAATCTCTTATGAACGGGGACAAAACGCCGGAAAACGACCATGTTGCAGGCGATGTCCGTTATTCACTTGCTGACAATCTTAATCTTATAAAAGAATTAACGGGAAACAGCTCAGATATCGTGATCCGCAGGCTGAAGACCGGCGCCGAATCGAAAATAGAGACGGCGATTGTTTATGTGGGGGGTATTGCGGATGAAAAGACGATTCATGAATTTCTCATTGAATCAATTACGAACTCCGAGAAACTAAATGAAAAAGAGACAGGACAGGAAGTCATCAATTGTATTTCCGCCGACTCCGTTTCACTGGGCGGTGTAAAGCAGAAAACGAGCTTTTCCGCGGTACTCAATTCGCTGATGGCCGGGGATACCGTCATTTTTGTGGATCGAACCCAGAGCGCGATAATCGCCAGTACAAAAGGGGGAGAAAAGCGCTCCATCAACGAGCCTGAAAACCAGCGGGCGTTTCGCGGGTCGCGCGAAGGGTTTATCGAATCGCTTGATACAAACATATCGCTTGTCAGAAAAATCATCAAAAATCCAAACCTCTGGGTCGAAAAAATGAACATGGGGAGCGTAACGAAAACCGACGTTGCGATCATGTACATCAACGGGATCTGCAATGAAAAAACGGTGAAAGAAGTCAAAAAAAGGCTCGAAGGAATTGAAATGGACAGCATCCTTGAATCGGGCTATATCGAACAGATGATCGAGGATGTCCCATTCACGACATTTCCGACGATTTATCACACCGAACGGCCTGATATGGTCGCGGGGAATCTGCTTGAGGGAAGGATCGCGATTTTTGTTGACGGAACGCCGTTCGTTTTGCTCGTTCCCGCGGTATTCATTCAGTTTTTTCAATCTGTCGAAGATTACTATTCCCGTTTTGATATTGCGACATTTATCCGATTTTTACGCGTTCTCAGTTTCTTTATATCGTTGATCGCTCCCGCCGTTTATGTAGGAGCTACGACGTTTCACCAGGAGATGATTCCGACGGAGCTCTTGATCGTCATTGCCGCCCAGCGCGAAATCGTTCCGTTTCCGGCCGTTGTGGAGGCTTTGATCATGGAAATTTCCTTTGAAATATTGCGCGAAGCGGGCATCCGGCTTCCGAAGGCGATCGGCTCTGCTGTGTCGATCGTCGGCGCCATCGTCATCGGACAGGCGGCGGTGCAGGCCGGAATCGTCTCCCCTGCAATGGTCATTGTCGTGGCGATTACGGCAATATCCAGCTTTGCGACGCCGGCGTTTGCAATGGCCATTTCCGCCCGGATGATTCGCTTTTTATTCATAATAGCCGCGGCGGCGACAGGGTTTTACGGCATTATTCTCGGATTGATCTTCATGTTTGTCCATTTAAGCAGCATTCGTTCCTTCGGTGTTCCTTATATGACGCCGTTTGCGCCGTTTATTCCTAAAAATTGGGGAGACGCGATTTTCCGGACGCCCTGGTGGACGCATGAGAAAAGGCCGGAACTGCTTGGCAACGACAATAAGCTCCGTCAAGGGAACGATCAAAAACCGGAGCCTCCGGATGACCGGAGCATGAAGGCAAAGCAGCCAAAGGGTGATGGAAATGAAACGCAGCATTAAAATGTTGCTGATAGTGACAGCTGTTTTCCTTCTTCAAGGATGCTGGGACAAAAGAGAGCTGACAGACCTGGCGCTCATCTCCGCCCTCGGGGTTGATAAGGGAGAAAACACAAAGTATGAAGCGACGTTTCAGGTTGTCAATCCGATCAGCGTGACGGGCGGTCTCCAAGGCGGCCAAGGAGGGGACCGGCCCCCCATTACAACAATCACTGTGCCCGGCAACAATTTGACCGAAATCAGCCGCCATGCTTCAACTAGAATTTCGAGGGAACTGTATTATTCCCATACAAATCTCGTTGTTGTTGATGAAGATCTGGCGAAAGACGAGGGCCTCGTCAAAATACTCGATATACTCGACCGCGACACGAATTTTCGGACGACGTCAACGATCGTTATTGCCCACGGCGCAAAGGCGAAAGATTTGATCAAAGCCCTGACGCCGATTGATAAAATCCCGGCAAATAAAATCAACAAAACGCTGCAGTTTACAGAACAGCAATTGGGAGAGCATTTTAAAACAAGCATTCAGGATGTGCTCAAATGCATAACGTCTCAATCGAGGCATCCGGTCATTTCCTCTTTTAAGCTGACCGGCAGCAAGAAGAAAGCGCCTAAGATGGAAAGCATTCAGTCTACCGATCCGGAGGCGCAGATTGAAGCAAACGGCCTGGCCGTTTTTAAGGAAGGAAAACTTGCCGATTGGCTTGAAGGACAGAATGCAAGGGGCGTCTTATGGCTGCGGAATAAGGTGCGTCAATCCTATCTTACGATCGATTTGATGAATAAAAAGGACTCCCTTACATTCGACGTCATTCGGCAAAACACGAAAGTAGAAGCGAAGCTCAAAAATAATCAGCCGGCTATATCCGTATACGTCAATATGGAGGGAGATGTCGGAGAAACGACAGTGCCGGTTCTTTTGGACGATCCGAAAATGCTTAATGAAATCGAAAAAAAAGCGTCAGACAAATTAAAAAAGGAATTGCAGGATACCGTCAAGCTTGTCCAGCAACATAAAACAGATGTCCTTCAATTCGGCGATGTCGTGTACAGACGCTACCCGGAGGTATGGAGAAAAATCGAACACCAGTGGGCTGATAAGTATTTTCCCGATTTGGATGTCGACATTACAGTAAACGCGTATGTCCGGAGAACCGGGTTAAGAAGCAATCCAAGCACTTTGAAAGGAAGCTGACGGGAAGAAAAGGAGGGCGTGCGAAATGGAGAAGGCAAAAATCAGTGCAAAGCAGCTGTTCGTATTGATCATTTTGTTTGAACTGGGCAGTTCTCTTTTGGTTATCCCCGGACAATCTGCTGAACAGGATGCCTGGATTGCAATTTTGGGCGGGACTGCCGGCGGTCTCGTCCTGTTTTTGATGCATCATTATTTTTATCAGTTCGATCCCAAGTCAACGGCTTACGAATCGATGTTTAAGGTTCTCGGAAAACCGATCGGCTGGGCGGTGTCTTTTCTCTATATTATTTATTATGCATATATTGCGGCGAGGATTTTGCGGGATTTTGGCGAAATGGTGTTAACATCTGCTTATCCGAACACACCGCTCCTTTTTGTCAACGGAATGTTAATCGCGGTATGCATTTATACCGTGCGAAAGGGGATTGAAGTGCTTGCCCGTGCATGCGAGCTGTTATTTGGGATCATGTTTGTGATATCTGCAATAGGCTTCATTTTGATTGTCAGTTCCGGTTTGATCAAACCGTATGAACTAATGCCCGTCCTGGGAAACGGGCCGGGGCCTGTCCTGCATGCCGTGTTTACGCAAACATTGTTTTTTCCGTTTGGCGAAATCATAGTCTTGACATTAATCCTTCCTTTTGTCAATGAGCCGAAAAAGGTCAAAAAAACCGGATTGTCGGCGATCGCCATCAGCGGTTTTCTTTTGGCGCTCAATGTAGCCATCAACATCAGCGTGCTCGGCGTTGATCTCAATAAACGTTCGCGGTTTCCTTTGCTGAGCACGATCCAAACGATACAAGGCGCAGAATTTTTGGACAGACTTGATGTATTTTTCATGCTTGTCCTCGTGATTGGCGGATTCTTTAAGATGGGTGTTTTTATATATGCCGTTACTGAAGGGCTTTCTACATTATTCAAATTGAAGAAGCCGTCAAAAGCCGTTCATGTGGTCGGCATCGTCATTTTGCTTTTATCGGCTTCCATTGCCAGCAACATTTCCGAACACATTAAAGAAGGAATCAGTTTTGTCCCTGTATACGTCCATTTGCCGATGCAAATCATTCTGCCGGCTTTGATTTGCCTCATTGCGCTTGCTAAAAAACGCAAAAATAAAAAAAGCGCAAAGCATTGACCCTGACCTTAGGGCACCCTTTACCATAAACAAACGAGGTGATTTCATGTGCTCTATTCGGTAAAACAGATGGCGGAAATGGCAAACGTCACGATCAAAACGCTGTATCATTATCACAAAATCGGCCTTTTATATCCATGCAAGGTGACGGAAGCCGGCTATCGCCTGTATGGAAGGAAAGAGCTGGAGCGGCTTCAGGAGATTTTGTTTTATCGGGAGCTGGAATTTCCTCTGAAGGACATTAAACAAATGCTGGATGGTGATGCTGATCGATTGAAGGTTTTGAACGGGCAAAAAAAGCTTTTTCTTGCAAAGCAGAAAAGAATGCAGCAGCTCATTCAGACGCTTGAGGAATCGATCAGGCACACCCGGAAAGGAGAAGCTATGGATCAATCACAAATGTTTAAAGGATTTTCAAGCAGAGAAGAGTGGGAGGATGCGCTAAAGGAGCAGAATCAATATTTGCAGGAGACGTACGATTACGATGTATTGACGGAAAAGCCGATCGATGCGGAAGAGATGAATGAAAAGGCCGCGGAAGCGAGCCGGTTTATGAGCGGGATGGCAGATGCGCTCAGATCGGGGCTGAAGCACGATCACAGGCAAGTCCAGGAATCGATCAAACGGCACATTGGCTTTTTAGGAATAACGGCGGCCGATTTTCAGATGCAGGCGCGCTTTTTCGTCGAAGACGATTTTCATCGGAGCGTGCTCGAAAACGAGCAAACCGGGCTTTCCTATTACATGCTTGCGGCGGCGGAAGCCTTTGCCGCATAAAAAAAGCGGCGGCGTCACTTGAGGACGCCGCCGTTCATAAACGAAGAAAGCGGGTATATGCAGGTAACCGCAGTCAAGGAACATGCGGCCGCGGCTCTTATCCGGCAGTTTTTCGCTCTTTGACCGTGAAACTGCCTCTTGATAGTCTGATGTTGACGTCTGACACCTTGGCAATTTGTTCGTCATGGGTGACCATGATCACGCATTTGTTTTCTTGCTGGGCCAGGTGTTGAAACAGCTTAACGATGTCTTTTGATGTGTCTTCATCCAGATTTCCCGTCGGTTCATCGGCAACGATCAAATCGGAGTCACAGCAGAATGCGCGGATAATCGACACCCGCTGCTGCTGGCCGCCGCTCAGCGTCAGCACTTTTTGCCGCGCCTTTTCTTCGCTGATGCCGACTTTCTCAAGCATGTCCAATGCGTATTGATCTTTGTTTTTGATTTGCGATCCCGTAATCTCCATCGCTGATGTGATGTTTTGCAGAGCCGTCATATAAGGCAGAAGGTTGTACGATTGAAATACGATTGAAACATGCTGATTGCGGAAATGGGTGAGCCCCATCTTAGAAATGCTCCGGCCTTTATAGAGGATTTCTCCTTCTTTCGGAACATCAAGCCCCCCGGCGAGGGACAAAAAGGTGGTTTTGCCGGAACCGGAAGTTCCGACAATCGTGTAAAACCGCCCTTGTTTAAACCCGATATTGACGTTTTCAAACAGCGTCTGATCCTGATTTTTATACCAATAACAAACATCTTTAAATTCTAAAATATTGTCCATGATGTTCCCTTCCTTCTATTCTTGTTTTGTTAAAATCGTTTTCGGATGGAACCGCAAAACGGATATCGATGGCAGCAATGTTGCGAATACGGCGATGAGTAGGCCGATGCCGCCAAGCGCCATTAAATCTCCGATCGATACTTGAATGTTGAGCTGGTCAATGGCTTCGGCTTGAGCCGGGCTTTGGCCGAATAAGCCGCCACCGCCCGGCATACCGCTGCCGGGGCCGGTCATTCCGCTTGCAGTCTGGGTGTCCGACGATTGCTCAAGCTGCTGGGCCAGGAGCTGATTCCCGATTTGACCCGCGATAAAATTGCCGGTCAATGCCGAGAGGGCGACTGCTATACTTGCGATCATCAAGATTTCGGTCAAAAATTGGCCGATCAGCTTCCAGCGTTTCTCGCCGATCGCCATTAAGACGCCCATTTCATACTTTCTTTCTCTGATCGACATCATGACGATCAAACCGAGTATCACCGCTCCTGCAATCGTGACGAGATAGACGACATTTTTAGAGAATGAAGCTACGTTTTCGATAGGACCGACCATCTGCTGATATAATTGATCGTTTGCATCCAATGTGAATGTGTCCAAATCGATGCCTGTTTTCTTGGCAGCCGCAATGAAAGAGTCGATATTGGAAGCGTCGTCCATGTTGTAAACGGCTTCGTCAATCGCGTTTTTATAGTTGTCTCCTTTTAAAGCCGATGCGGCTGTATACGGCGTGTAGATCTTGTTGTACGGATTCAAAAACGAGAAGTTTTGCGCCTGGTTGTCACCTGAAGCCGTCGTTTTGTAAATTCCTACGATTTTCAATTTGATCGTTGTGTTTTCGTCCGTACTTGCTTTGACTTTGATCGTGTCCCCGACTGTCAAATCGTTTTCTTCGGCAAGGTTTTTTTCGATCACGGCGACTTTTTTATTCACGTCATCATTCGTTAAAGCGCGCCCTTTCGTGATTTTTGATGTGCCGTCAGAAAAATCGTCGACTAAAGATGTGCTTGTAACACCTTCGATCGATACATCGGCCTGCATCATCTTTTGCCCGCCCTGCCCATTGCCGCCAGGCCCGGCAGACTGCTGGCCGCTGTTTGCATCAGATGAATCAGAATCGCTGCTGCCAGTTTCAATCGGATCGAAATTTTCCGCTAAAGCAGACGTTGATGAGATGAAATTATAGCTTTTGACATGGTCAAGGCTTGCGAGTTTTTTAGCTGATTTGACGGAAACCGGAGTCGATTCAAATCGTTGTTTTTCCCCTGACTTCTGTTGTTTTTGCATCATTTTTTCCCTGTCAACCTTCAGGGTAACGCTGCCCCCCAGCTGTTCTCTTGCCAGTTCGCCCGATTTTGTGGCGGCTGACTGGATCGTAAGCCCCGTAAGCACCAAAACGCAAATCATCGTAAAGACAAATAATTGTAACAGTGTTTTTCCTTTCTTCGCTTTCATGCTCCAAAAGGCGCGTTTGAAAAAATTCATGATCATTTATTCCTCCATATTGATATGTTTATGAATCACTTAAATTAAAACGTCAGGACTTTTGCCTTACTGATTTCATATTAGTCAGTACTTATGAAAAAATTATGACCAAACTGTTGCCGGTCTTTTAAATGTTTGCCAAGGAATTGAGAAATAGGAGAGCCGTGTGTAAAATGAATCTAACGTTGTCTAGCGGAGGCGCATTTACATGAAAATATTAATGATCGAAGATAATCTAAGCGTATGTACAATGACGGAAATGTTTTTTGCGAAAGAAGGATTTGAGACGGAATTCGTCCATGACGGACTTGAGGGATATAACCGATTTAAATCGGACAAGTGGGATTTGCTGATCATCGATTTGATGCTGCCGTCAATGGACGGCGTCACGATCTGCAAAAAGGTCAGGGAAGAAAGCACCGTACCGATTATTATGCTGACGGCAAAGGATACGGAATCTGACCAGGTGCTCGGCTTTGAACTCGGCGCCGACGATTATGTGACGAAGCCGTTCAGCCCGCTGGCGCTCGTGGCCAGAATCAAAGCGGTCAGCAGACGGTATCAAAGCACAGAGCAGCAAGCGGCCGCCGCTGATCCGGACATTCTTGAAACCGAATGCTTTCAAATCAACAAAAAAACGAGAGAGGTCTTTTTAAACGGTGAACAAATCAAGAACCTGACGCCTAAGGAATTTGATTTATTGTATTATATGGTGCAAAGCCCGAAACAGGTTTTTTCAAGGGAGCAGCTGCTTGAGCAAGTGTGGGGCTACCAATTTTACGGGGATGAGCGGACCGTTGACGTTCATATTAAACGGCTGAGAAAAAAGCTCGGCAGCGATTCGCGGCCTTTTCTGTACACCGTTTGGGGAGTAGGGTACAAGTTTGATGAGGATTAAGTATATTTATCAGCTGCTGACCAGCCACATCAGTATTTTAATTCTGGCTTTCGCGATCACGGGCGCGGTGTTTTCGCACTTTGTCAAAGATTTCGCCTACCAGAGCAAAGTCAGCGAGCTGACAACCTACGGCTACCGCATCATGGGGGAAATGGAAGAGCATCCTCCCGGAGATCAGCCGATCATGAAGCCTTTTGCCGAAATTTTAAAAAGCAGGCAGATCAATTTCTTTCTTTTCAATGCAAAAAAAGAGGTCTTGATGACTCCCGACCACTTGCGGCCGCGAAAATTGCTGCTGAAAGATGAAGAGTGGAAAGAGCTGAAGGAAGGAAAGCCGGTCGTCGTCAAAACCGACCTGCAGCGCTTTAATCAGGAAGTCTCGGTCGTAGCGCTCCCGAACTTCGTCAACAATGAGTTCCAGGGAGGCATCCTGCTTACGGCTCCGATCAGCGGCACGGAAGAAATGATCAGCCAAATGAACCGGTTTATGCTGTGTACGGCGGCAGGCGTCATCCTGCTTGCTTTCCTTTTGAGCTGGCTGACGTCAAAATTCCACGTCGGCCGCATCCAAAAGCTGCGCGACGCGACGAAAAAGGTGGCGGCGGGCGACTATAACATCCATATCGAAAACCGCAATATGGACGAAATCGGCGATCTCGGCGCAGACTTTAACGTCATGGCACAGAAATTAAAGAGCTCAAGCGAAGAAATCGACCGGCTTGAGAAACGGAGACGGCAGTTTATCACAGATGTGTCCCACGAATTAAAGACGCCACTCACGACGATCAGCGGTTTGGTGGAAGGGCTGAACAGCCGGACCATTCCGGAAAATCAGCAGGAAAAATGCCTGAAGCTGATTACGGAAGAGACGAAACGGCTCATCCGCCTTGTCAACGAAAATCTCGATTACGAGAAAATCCGCTCCAACCAGATTACGCTGAATAAGCTGCATTATCCGCTGATAGAGGTATTTGAAATCATCAAAGAACAGCTGGCGATTCAAGCGGAGGAAAAAAACGACAAACTGATACTTGACGTGGGGGAGCATGTAATGGTGCATGCGGACTATGACAGGCTGATCCAAATTCTCGTCAACATCACGAAAAACAGCATTCAATTCACAACGAATGGAACCGTTTGGCTGAGAGGATGGGAAGACTACAAGGAAACGGTGATCGAAATAGAGGATACCGGAATCGGCATTGATGAAAAGGATATCGAAAGCATTTGGGACCGTTTTTACAAAGCGGATCTGTCGCGGACGAACACGCCTTATGGAGAATACGGGCTCGGTCTGTCGATCGTCAGACAGCTCGTTGCCCTTCATCAAGGAACAGTGGAGCTTACGAGCGAGAAAAACAAAGGAACGAAATTTGTGATTCGCCTGCCGCTGACATTAAGGGATGATGATTAAAAAGGAAGCCGCCTTGCATGAAAGGCGGCTTCTCAGACCGTTGACAAAAC
>NZ_JBALMR010000114.1:0-8627 GCF_036963165.1 Bacillus sp. JJ675
CTGTTTTGTCAACGGTCTGCAATATACCCTTATAGGGTATATTTTTAAAATGTAGCAGTCTTATTTTCACTAAAGCTAGCAAAGAGGTGCTAAAGCATTGAATGTCTTATTGATAGATGACGAAATCCGGATGCTTGATTTGCTTGAGCTGTATTTGGAAAACTACACATGTTCGAAAGCATCCTCCGGAAAAGAAGCGCTCGCTTTGATCGAACAGCGTGCATTTGACCTGGTCATCCTTGACGTGATGATGCCTGAAATGGACGGCTGGACAACCTGCGCGGAAATCAGAAAACTCACAAATGTACCGATTATCATGCTCACCGCAAAAAGCGGACAGGAAGACATCGTCAGGGGGTTGACCGGCGGCGCCGACGATTATTTGACAAAGCCGTTCAGCGAAAAAGTGCTGCTTGCCAGAATAGAAGCTGTCTTAAGGCGAACGAAGAGACAGACCGAAATTCGTTTTCTTAATTTAATTTGGAATAAAGAAAAGCATACGCTCTGCGTCAGTAACCGGGAAACAGAGATCACGCCGAGCGAATTCGAACTGCTCGGCGTCCTGCTGAACCATCAGGATCAGGTGCTCGCACGAGACCAATTGATCGAAAAAATCTGGGGGTTTAACGCCGATATTGATACACGGACAATCGATTCACATATGAAAAACTTGCGAAACCGTTTGAAAAAAGCCGGCTTCCCCGTGCACGATTACCTTCAGACCGTGTACGGCGTCGGCTATAAATGGACAAGCAAAGGAATCAGGCATGATGAAAAGCATTTCATTTAAACTCGCAGGGGCATTTTTCATATTCACCCTCATCATCGAATCCGTCCTGTTTGTCACGTTGTATTCATCGATTGTCGATACAAGAATCAACGAAGAAGTTCAGGCCCTTCAAAAAAGGGGAAACAGCCACAGGGACGTCTTGGAAAAGCACTTTGATCAAAGGACGATTGAACACGTCGCCCTTATGGAAACCGAAGCTGAGACGAACGTCATCATCACCGACAAAAACAGGCGCGTGCTCGCACAGTCCGTCCCCGGCGACATAAAAGAGCACCTTCATGTTGAACAAAAAAACATACCCAGAGCCGGCATCGCCCTGTCGAACCATTTAAATACATCGAAATATATCTGTACCATCAGCCCCATCATGAAAGGCGAAAAAACGTCCGGCTATGTGTTTATGTTTTTGGAGACTTCCTCCATCCAAGCTTTGGTACAGAGCATTACTGAGCGTTTTATCATCAGCTTTGGCTTAACCGGCATTTTTACGCTAATGGCGATTTTTTTATTCAGCCGTTTTTTGACAAAGCCGATCATCAAGCTGAAAAAAACGACCGAAAACATCATCAACGGCAGAAACGATATTTCACTCGATATGAAAAGGACTGATGAGCTTGGAGAACTCGCCGCATCGATCGAAAACCTCTCCTCCGGCCTGAACCGGCTGCAAAAGGAACGGAACGACTTTTTATCCGGCGTAGCCCACGAATTGAGGACACCGATCACATATATAAAAGGCTATGCTGATATTTCGATGAGGGATGGGCTTGACGAAAAATCCAGAAATAAATATTTGTCCATTATTAAAGAAGAAACGGATAATCTTGCCCGCCTTGTCGATGATGTCTTTTTGCTGACGAAGATGAAGCAGCCGAGCTTTACGATCAGAAAGGAGCCGGTTCACCTGCATACCTTTATAGCAAAGGAAGTACAGAAGTCGCAAATCGCCTATTCCGAAAAACGTATCAGCCTTTCCTTCTACGCCCCGAAGGATTTATATGCATCGCTTGACGAAAAACGCTTCTCCCAAGTGATCACAAATCTGCTGAATAATGCCCGGCATTATGCCGAGCCTGATACGAAAGTCGCCGTTACAGCCTTAAAATCGAAAGGTAACATCATCATAACGGTGGCCGACGAGGGCTGTGGAATTCCCGAAGAAGAGCGCGGGCTTATTTTTGAACGGTTTTACCGCATCGATAAATCAAGATCTAGACAAACCGGCGGAACCGGAATGGGACTTGCCATCGTAAAGGAAATCGTCGAACATCATGGCGGCACAATAACGGTGAAAGGCAGATATCCGAAAGGAAGCGAATTTGTCATCACACTGCCCGCGAAGGACAAGTGAAAAGGGGGCCGTTTACTGTTCTGTATTAATTTCTTTTGGCAGCCGGGACGGGGCCTTTGGAACGTTTCGAATTTCGTTATTGATCACATCTGAAGAATAAAGCGTGACAACCATGCTCCCTCCATATCGTTTCGCCCTGATCAAGACCGGCTGGTTATATTTGTTTTGAAAGCGGAAGTCGGGTCCGTTCCAGCTTACCGTGGCATCGCGTCCGCGCGGAACATAAGGAACGCGCCTGCTGTGGGAATAGCGCTGGACGATTTTTAGCCCCGCGCGGTCGACGGCATTATACAGCGTTGATGATACTTGGCAGATTCCTCCGCCGATTCCTTCAGACAATTCACCTCTGACGATAATTGGAGCGCTCATGTATCCCTTGTTCTTAGTCCTCTGCCCGACAACCTCGTTAAATGAGAACGTCTCATTTGGAAAAACAACGTGGTTGTCAATCGCTTTGGCAGCAAGAGAAATATTGTGTGAACGGCTTTTATTGCCGGAATTAAAATAAGTCACGTATTGACCGATCTGCTGCACCCGGATATGGGCAAGCAGCTCGCTGTCAACCTTCGGGTAAATGTTCAATTCAGGCACTTCTACTTTCGAAGGGCCATTGCCGAAGAAATAGGAATAAAACTGTTCCTTAAACGCATGTCGATAAAGTCTGTAGCCTACTTTACCGGGGACGATTTTTCCATAATCATTGATGACGGCGTTTACAGGAGCCCGGTAAATTTTTCGATCAAGCTTATCAATGAATGAACGGTATTTTCCCCCGTCGATAATTGGAGTGCCGGGAAGTGGTAATGTAAAGTCCTCGCGGTTAACATTTTCAATCGTCTGCCCTCGCTGTGTGATCGTTAAGCTGTCTGAAGACTCTGCAGGCTGAGCCAATAATAAAAGTCCAGTTATCCAAATATTCATCATAAGTCGGTTTACCTCCCGAGATTTAGTATAAACAGGAGGTCATTCTTTAATGTATGTCAGACCCGAATCAAAATGCTGCCGGGTTAACGCCGCTGGACGCATGACGGATTCCGGGCACGTTTATCATTTGCGGCGAAAATTGCTTTCCTAGGACCGCCTATTTCCTGTATTTTTGAAAAAGAAAATGAACAACCCGTTCTTCACTTAAGACCGGCCATGCCTTTTATAAAACGGCATTTCGTTTCAGGCTCAGAAGGATGCGGAAAGCGGGGGGAGGTGTTTGCCGTGCTGCGCATCCAGAAGGCTTCGGCCTGGCGATCGGCCCTGCCGCCGGGCTTGCCGTTATTCGTACCAGTCCGTCGTGATCTTCGGTTTTCAGGCATGCACACTTTTTCTTTATTGGCTTGCCGTTTATTTTAGGCTACCGGAAGCTTATCCGTCAAAAAGCAAAAAAGAGATTTTTCGACAAGAAAACCGGTTTCCGTTCAGGTCAGGTACATCCAGCACCGCCCCATCCTGCTTCTGATGCTGTTACCGATTCCTGTCAGCCTGCTTTATGCACAGCTTGAAACAAACTACCGCCTTTATTTGAATGATCTTTTTAAAGATATTTATTCTGGCTGCTTTCCCAGTCTGCCACGCCCTGCTTAGCATCATCCTGCAATTCCCGCTCGTGAAATGGACGAAAAAGCTGGATATGAAAGCGATTTTTATGATTTCTTACGGCTTCTATGCGATTTCGTCGTAGGCTTTGCTTTTTCTTCCTTCTGGCTGTTTGATGATCATCCTTTTTACCGCCGGGGAAAGCCTGCTGCTCAATCACATTCAAACGTTCGTCTCAAGGATCGCACCTCATCAAATGCTCAGCAGGTATTTTGCATTTTACGGGCTGCATTGGGATATTTCCCGGGCAATCGGGCCTTATTTGGGCGGATTGGTCTTCAGCGGCTTCGGAGGCGCCGTTCTCTTCCTGTCTGCAGGTGCGGTTGTCGCTCCGGGAGGGATCGCCCAATGCTTCGCGATTGAGCATCTGAATAAAAGGAGAAAATCAGCCTTTATAGTACCTGGTACTAGAACAAAGTGCTATAATAAAATCATTATTCTTCTTGAACATGAGGAGGCATTATGGATACATTAAAAAAACAAACAATCGGAAGGCTGCTGAAGTCAGCCGCAGACCGGTTTCCGCATCATGAAGCAGTCGTCTATTCCGAGTTGGATTTGCGATATTCGTATCAGGAGCTCTATGAAGAAACGGGGAAAATTGCAAAAGGTTTGATGGCGCTCGGCATCCAAAAAGGAGAGCATGTCGCCATCTGGGCATCGAATATTCCGGAATGGATTCTCCTGCAGTTTGCAACCGCGAGAATCGGCGCCGTGCTCGTCACCGTCAACACGAGCTATCAGGCAAGAGAGCTTGAATATTTGCTGGAACATTCGGATTCGACCACCCTCTTTTTGATGGACGGCTATAAAGGCACTTCCTACATTGATATGATTCAATCGATTACGAAAGATCCGAAAAACCTGCCAAAGCTCGAACGCCTCGTCTATCTTGGACGCGGGGACGCACCGGAAAAAATGATCTCATTTGCAGACGTTGCCAAAAAAGGAAGCCTGATCTCTGATGACGCCCTTTTTGAAAGAGAGCGGTCTTTATCACACGAAGACGTCATTAATATGCAGTATACGTCTGGAACGACCGGATTTCCGAAAGGCGTGATGCTGACGCACAATAATATCGTGAACAATGCGGCGATCGTCGCTGCCAGGATGGGGCTGGGGAGCGAGGATAGATTATGCATCCCGGTCCCGCTTTTCCATTGCTTCGGCTGTGTGTTAAGTACTCTTGCCTGTGTGTCGGTCGGCGCGGCTATGCTGCCGATCATCGAGTTCAAGCCGGAAACGGTGCTGCAAACGGTCGAAAAAGAAAGGTGCACAGGTCTGCAAGGCGTGCCGACAATGTTTATCGCCGAGCTTTCGCACCCTAATTTTTCCGACTATGACCTTACTTCATTGCGGACCGGGATCATGGCAGGGTCTCCGTGTCCGAAAGAAGTCATGAAAAAAGTCATGAAACAGATGAATCTGACGGATATCACAATCGCATACGGACAGACAGAGTCTTCTCCCGTCATTACTCAGACGACGATTACTGATACGATTGAGCGCCGCGTCGAAACAGTCGGCAAAGTGCACCCCCATGTAGAAATCAAAATCGTCGACCCCGAAACGGGCGAAACGCTCGGCCCCGATGAGCAGGGTGAACTGTGTACAAGAGGATATCTCGTCATGAAGGGATATTACAAAATGGAGGAAGCCACGAAAAAGGCCATCGATAAAGACGGCTGGCTCCATACAGGCGATCTCGCGGAAATGGATGAGGACGGTTACGTCAGAATTACAGGACGTCTGAAAGATATGATCGTCCGCGGCGGGGAAAACATTTACCCGAGGGAAATTGAAGAATTCCTTTACGAGCACGAAGATATTGTCGATGTACAGATCGTCGGCGTTCCGGATGAGAAATACGGGGAAAAAACAGCCGCTTTCATTAAATGCAAACCTGGCAAAAAGCTGACGCTTGAAGATGTCAGGGCATTTTGCAAAGGCCAGCTTTCCTATTATAAGATTCCTGAATATGTATTTCATCTCGATGAATATCCGCTGACCGCCTCCGGCAAAGTGCAAAAGTACATTTTGAGAGATTGGGCAAAAGAGGCGTTGCACGCGGTGAAATAGTTGAATTGAAAAAAGCCGAAAATACCATGAACAAAAGCCTTACATGGTATTTTCGGCTTTAATGCATGAGCTAAAACACTTTTTTTCGGTCGCGCTCTTCCTTTAAGATTTCGACGGCTTCGCGGAACCGCTGGGAATGAACGATTTCCCGCTCTCTTAAAAAAGCCAGCCCGTCATTTAAATCAGGATCATCCGACATGTCAATCAGCCATTGGTAGGTCGCTCTCGCTTTTTCTTCAGCCGCAATGTCTTCATATAAATCTGCAATCGGGTCGCCTTTTGCCTGAATATATGTAGCTGTGAACGGAACACCTGCCGCATTATGATAAAACAGGGCTTTGTCATGATCTGCGTAATGATCGCCGAGGCCCGCGTCCCTCAGCTGCTCAGGCGTCGCGTCTTTCGTTAATTTGTATACCATCGTCGCAATCATTTCCAAATGGGCGAATTCTTCTGTGCCGATGTCTGTCAGAAGGCCGACAACCTTATCAGGAATGCTGTAGCGCTGATTCAAATAGCGGAGCGCAGCCGCCAATTCGCCGTCCGCTCCGCCGTACTGTTCGATTAAATATTTGGCCAGCCGCGGATTGCATTCCCTCACTTTCACGGGGTACTGCAGTTTTTTCTCATACAGCCACATGAACCTGACTCCCTTCCTTCTTTAAACTTGCCATGGCCAAGGACTTTGTTTCCAGCTCCAGTACGATGTCGTATGATCGGGGTCCCCCTGCGTGAGAGGGCCGTATTTTGATACGAACTTTGCTTTCAGCTTTTTGGAATATGCCGCATACTGATTGTATTGTTTAATTGCATCCATATCATCCGGATGTGTATCAAGGTACAGCATGAGCTCGACAATGACGAAATCAACCGCCTGAATCTCATGAAGCCTTTGATAATAGTCTTGCGGCAAAGTGTGTGTCATCCTCCCTTACCTCCTATCTCATAAGGATTTTCATAAGGGTCGTAAAACACGGGCCAAAGTGTCCCTTTTTGCAGCGCCTCCATCGGAGAAAACTGCGGAAGACCGCGGGGCTGAAAGCCTAAATACAAATTCGGCGGGGTCCGGTAATATCTTTTGCCGATTGGGGGGCACGGATCAAAAGCGCTGTGGAAAGGACGGTACGATTTAACTCTGGTGAATGATTCCTGGGCGTGTTTCAATGAATTCACCTCTAGTTTGTGATCGAATCTAATCTATTGTATTCACACATTCTTCCTGATATGTTCCTGAACGATTCTTTTTCCTTTGATCAGTTTTTCTTATTAATCTTTTAAATAAATTCGTATTTTACCAATCGTTAAAATTATATTATAGTTATAAATAGATAAATACTTTACCAAGTGAACAAAAAGGCTATCGTAGTATATAGGAAGAAGGGTTTTCATTGAGAATAAAAAATGATTTCCTTCGGGATATCATAATGATATTCATCAGCAGCCTCGGGGGGTTTCTGCTCTCATTAACGGGGATGACGATCGGGTGGATGGTCGGCACAATGACGGCTGCCGCCTGTCTGTCATTGTTTCGGCCGGCTCCGCTGAAAGAAGCGGTCAGCCAACACGGCATTCATAAAGGGTGGCTCAGTTTCGGGCAAATGTTATTGGGCATTGAGCTCGGCCAGAAAATGAATATGTCCGTGATTTTAATTTTCAAAGAAAACTGGCTCTTTGTCGGGGTGATGCTGATCCTTTCCGTCATTTTCGCAATGCTCTCCGGATTTGTATTATGGCGGTTCAGCAATGCGGATATGATGACGAGTTTTGTAGGGACTGCGCCCGGCGGACTTTCCGCCATGCCCGGCATTGCACAGGAAGTGGGAGCCAACACGGCTATCGTCAGCCTTGTGCAGACGATCCGGGTGCTTTTGGTTGTCATGACGATTCCTTTTTTCGTCTTTTTCATTCATTCTAAATATCCGGATTCGCATGCTGTCACACACCAGATGCTTGCCGCCGGTACATCCGAATTCGGAGCAGAATACGTGATGTGGACAGCCGTCTTTACACTCGCCGCTTTTTTTGCCTGTAAAGCGGCGAAACGGTTAAAATTTCCCGCGCCATGGTTGCTCGGAAGCATGATAGGCGTCGCCGCCGTTCAAATCGCCGGGAGCTCCCTGGCCGGCTACAGCCTGACCGCATGGTGGCCCCACGGGTTTTCGGTTCTGTCGCAAATCTGCCTCGGCGCAACGATCGGCTCGAAAATTCATAAGGAAATGTTCATCGGCGTAAGCAAAACGCTTACCGTCGCCTTCCTCGGCTCCGTCGGCCTGATCATCGCAATGATCGCGAGCGCCGTCGTGACTGCCCATGTGGCCGGCATTTCGTTGACGACGGCCATATTGGCTTTTTCACCAGGAGGAATTGCAGAAATGGCGACAACATCCGTTACCCTTCATGCCGATTCGACATTTGTTGTCGCTGTGCAAGTGTTAAGGGTCGTGCTCGTCATTGCCATGATGCCGCCGTTTTTTCGGCTGCTGCATCACAGATCGGAAAAAACGGCGCACCCGCATATAAAAAAGCCGGAACTGAGGGGTGATATGCTCCCCTAAAGGTAGACAGATGAAATAAAAAAATCTGTTTGCCTTGGGGGAGTTTTTTCATGGCTGGAAAATGGTTTTCAAAAAAGGAAAAATTGAATATTCTATCAGAATGTGATCAGGAGAATAATTCGGTGAATGAGATTGCAGAAAAATATGGCATTCATGCCGAAACGATTCGTGAATGGAGAACATCGCATGATATGGCCGGTGTGGAAAGTCTGGACTTTGGAAGAACGGATTAAGATTGCGAAGGATTGCCTAGCCCACGGAAAAG